>NZ_JASCXF010000001.1:0-219518 GCF_030062225.1 Sphingomonas sp. 2R-10 | reverse complement strand
CCGTTACCCGGACGAGGATGCCCGCCCGTACCAGTGAAGCGCCGCCCCCTCGGCGCGCAGCCAGCGGCGCGCGGCGTCGGGATCGCCTTCGAACAGGTCGGCAACCAGCGCGTGGAAGGTGGGGCCGTGGTGCATGTGCACGCGGTGCGCGACCTCGTGCGCGACAGTCGCGCGGCGGACGAAGCCGGGGGCAAGCAGCAGCCGCCAGCTGTAGCGGATCGTGCCGTCGCCGCTGCAACTGCCCCAGCGTGCCTTGGGATCGCCGATCGCGACCTTGGCCACGGTGACGCCGGCCTTCGCGGCATAGTGGGCGGTGTCCTCGGCCAGTACGCGCAGCGCCTCGCGCCTGAGCCAGCGTTCGATGCGGGCGGGGAACTGGTCGGCCGGACCGCCGCAGGTGAGGAGGTCTTCGGCGCCTCCCCCCGCCCCGTTACCCCGGCGCAGGCCGGGGTCTCCTGCGGCGAGGAGCGCCTCTTCGTCACCGGAAGACCCCAGCCTGCGCCGGGGTGACGTCGGGGTTGTTGCCGGCATCGAAGGATTCGCATCGTCCCGTGACCATGGACCCCGGCCTTCGCCGAGGTGATGGGTTGGTCGAGGCGACGTCAGGGCCACCGTCCGCGACGCCGCCTCTACCCACGCCAGCCGCACCGCGCGGTCCGCCACCGGCACCACCGCGCCGTCCACGAACGGCCGCCCCTGCGGCAGCTTCGCGCGCTGCGCCGCGATCCACCCGGCCTTTTCGCCGGCCCACGCCACCGCCTTGGCCAGCGCCATCCGCTTCGGCACGGTCAGCCGCACGCGTCCGGTGGCGGGGTCGACCGACAGCCGCGCGACCCGTGCGCGCGGATGACGAACGACCTCGACCCCGTCGATCACAGCGTCCGGTCGGTCAGGTGATGTTCGAGGTCGCCGACATCGTTCTCCGACACGGTCCAGCCGCGCGTCGACTGGCCGGCGGCATGCACGCTCTCCCGGTCGCCGCTGTTCAGATAATGCCAGTCGGGCAGCGGCTTGCCTTCGTTCCGCAAGCGGTAGGCGCAGGTCGAGGGCAGCCATTCGATGTCGCCGACATTGCGCGCGTTCAGCCGGACGCATTCGGGGACATAGGCATGGCGGTGGCGATAATCGCTGCACTGGCCCATACGCCGGTCGAGCAGCTTGCACGCGACGTTGGTTGCATGAATCTCGCCGGTATCCTCGTCCTCCAGCTTGTGCAGGCAGCATTTGCCGCATCCGTCGCACAGCGCCTCCCACTGTGCGCGGTCGAGCGCGGCCAGCGGCAGGTCTTCCCAGAAGCGTCCGGTCACCGGACCCACTTCGCCAGTTCGGCGGCGACCGCCGGCCCGCCTTCGTCCTGCGGCAACAGTGCGACCGGGCGGCCCTGCGGGTCCATCAGGATCGCGGTGCGGCTGTGGTCCATCAGATATTCGGTGGCACCCGGCGACTGCTGCTTCGCATAGGTGACACCGTAGGCGCGGGCGGCGTCGGCGATCGCCTGCGCACTACCGGTCAGCCCGACCATGCGCGGGTGGAAGGCCGACACGAACTTGCCGACCACCGCCGGCGTGTCGCGCTCGGGATCGACCGTGACGAACACCGGCACGACCTTCGCGCCCCGTTCGGGCGACTCGTCCTCGAACGCCTTCACCCCCGCCGCGATGTTCTGAACATCGACCGGACAGACATCGGGGCAATAGGTATAGCCGAAATACATGATGCGCCATTTGCCGGCGAAATCGGTGTCGCGCACGACCCGGCCCTGCCCGTCGGTCAGCACGAACGGTCCGCCGATCCGCGCGCCGGCCAGCGGTGGCGGCGCGGCGGGTGCGTCGGCCGGTCCGCCACATGCGGCAAGGGCCAGCGCGAGCGCCGGGGCAAGGATACGGGAGATGCTGTTCATGGCGTTGCCAGCCATGATCTGATAGGCGACGGCTTGCAAGTCGCGTAACGTCCCAGTGGAGCCCGTTCCCATGCCCGCCATCCGCCTCCTCCTCGCCGCCGCGCTGATGCTGCCCGCCGCCGCGCAGGCCCAGCAGATGTCGCCGGGATACACCTTCCTGAAGGCGATCCGCGACGAGGACGGGAACAAGGTCAACGACATCCTCGGCCAGCCGGGCCAGACGATCATCAATACCAAGGACCGCTCGACCGGCGAGAGCGCGCTGCACATCGTCGCCAAGAACGGCAACCTGACCTATCTCCGCTTCCTGCTGGCCAAAGGCGCGAACCCCAACATCCAGGACAATCGCGGCAACACCCCCGCATTGCTCGCGGTCGAATCGGGGTCGGTCGAGGCGATCCGCGCGCTGACCGGACGCAAGGCGAACCTGAACCTCGGCAACAGCAGCGGCGAGACTCCGCTGATCCGCGCGGTGCAGCTGCGCAACCTCGACATGGTCCGCGAACTGGTCGCCGCCGGTGCCAACCCCGACCAGGCCGACGTGATCGCCGGCCTGTCGGCGCGCGACTATGCCAGGCGCGACACGCGCACGCCGGTGCTGCTCAAGGCACTGGACGACGCGCCCGCCAAGCCCAAGGCACCCGTCGCCGGCCCGCGGCTGTAGCGCCGGACCCCGCGCACCGGGACGGCGGCACGTGGGGTCGCGTACGGGCGCGCGATTACCGATCCTCGTCGAGGACGCCGTCGGCCAGCACCTCCTGCGCCGCCTGCCGTATCTCCGCCGACACTTCGTACAGCGGTCGCAACGTCACCTCCTCCCGGTCGAGGCGGACGACCATATCGCCATGGTCGGGCGCGTGCAGCCACAATGCCGTGAACTCGACCTGCGGCAGGTCGAGGATGCGCGCCTGCCAGTCGATCGCGGCGTTGGCGGCGGCTTCGGCCTGAAGCGACGCGAGGGCGAGGACTTCGGCCGGAATGCCTCGTACGGCCATGATCGCGACCGGATCGTCGTCGTCGCGGACGTCGACCTGCGTCATGGTCCCGGCTTCATCGGCCAGCAAGCGCCAGCCGGTCCGGATCAACCCCGGCAGATGGTCGCCATCGGCGCGCACCAGTTTCTCGACCAACGCGCCGTAGACCGGAAGGGCCTGGTACAGCGTCGCCTCCTCCTCTGCGAAATCGGGAGACGACGGCAGCGACAACAGCTGTGCCGCGGCGATGGCGAGGACGGATTCGGGAGCGGGTTCGAGGGTGATCGCCATGTCAGTTCACCGCATAAGCATAGTCGTTGTGGCCCCGTACCGCGCCCAACGGGTAGGACGCCGTAAAGACGTCGAACGGCATGTAGCGCGGTACCGCCTGACGATGGCCCGTAACCCGGCGAGGGTCCTGCACGATGACATGACGCGTCCCGTCCGCGTCGATCCACCACCCGGTCAGACAGACGAAGTGCGCGACCGAACCGGCGCGGATGCGACAGACGATCGCCTTGTGACGGTCGACCTGCCGGACAATCGATTCGAAGGAAACGGCCCCCTTCGTGGCGAGCGATCCGGCGAACAATCCGCGTTCAGACAGGACGATGCGTGCGGCGTGTGCGCCGTCGCATCCGACGGTGCAGCCCTGATCGTCGCACGTGCGGCCGGTGCCGTGGAACACACCGGGCGCCGTACAGGTGGCGCCGGGATGATGCCGTCCGATATGCGTGCCGGCGATCGCCGTTTGGGACACGGCGGCATCGGGTCGCCGGTTGCCGGCTGCATAGTTGACCGCCTGCACCACCGCAGCCCAGCACCAGTTGGTCCGCTCCTGCAGCATCAGTACGAAGGCGAAGTCGTCGCCGCGGGGTTCCTGCTGCGCGATCCCCTTCGTCGCGGCCAGCGCGGCGCGGGTCGGCAAGCGGGTACCCGCCCCCAGAAAGGCAGCCACGCGGGTCATCGATCGGCTCCCGTATCCGCGGGGAGGGTCGCATCCAGCAACGGCGAGCAATCGGCCCGCCCGCGACCGCGGGTTCCGCCCACCCGTCCCCCCTGCACGTCGCGCAGATTGGTCAGCGCCGTGCGACAGGTCAGTACGCCGCCGCCCCTGAACTGTCCGCTGGCCGGATCGGTCAGCACGTAGCTGACGACCAGCCCGCCGGTGATGCCGACCGCCGGTGCTCCCAGCGCGGTCCACAGGTTCGCCCGCTTGAGCAGGGTGCCGCCGCCCTTTTCGACATGCACCCGCAGGACGTGGGGATTGTCCGCCAGCAGCGTCTCGACCTGAATTGCGCGGGCTAACGGGATGCGGCCATTGTCGTCCGGCTTCGTCTGTTTCGCCTCGAACGCGTCGACGGCGGCGATCGCAGCTTCGAGCGTCTTGCGCTTCGTTGCGGCGTCCGCTTTCCTCCCTCCGAACCGGCTCAGACAGGTCTTTGCGTGGTCGCGCGAGGCGAGCAGTTCACCCCAGCGTCCGGCAAGCGCGCTGTCGTGGTTCGGCGCGATCAACGCCGTGGGCAGGATCACCGGCACGTTGGACCGGGCGAGTCGGCGAGCCACCGTGGCGATCAGCATTCCGTCGGGAATCGTTGCTTCGATGCCGCTGATGTCGGTGTCGGTCTTCAAAAGGCCCAAGACCGCGCCTGCCACGGCGGGGGGTAAGAACCCGCCCGTTTCGCCATCCGTTCCTGAAGCGGTTTTGCAGGTCGCGGGCAGTGCCTTCGTCAGCGCACCTTCGGCGAACGCGATCTGACTTTCGAGGTTGGCCGCGGTATCGAGCACGAGCGGATCGTCGGCCGACAGCAACAGGATCGGATTGCGGCCCGTTACCCCGTCGGCATCCCGCACCCGCGTCCCGCCGGTCGCCGATCGATCCACCGTGCGGCCGGACAGGGCAGACACGTCACCGAGACTACCGGGATCGGACACGCGCGGGGCGGGCCGGCCATTCGCCGGATCGGTCGCCGTCCGCGTGGCGGGGCTCGCACCCCGTGACGGCGGCGGCGCGGGAGCAGCCGATGCGACATCCCGTGCGATCCACGCCGCGGCGGTGTCGAGCGTCGCCGTCGACAGCATCCAGGTTTCGATGGCACCCGCATTGGCGCCGAGCGTCGTTTTCCCCTCCGGACGGGGCAGTCCCAGCGCATCGACCCTCGCCCTCACCCGCGCCGTTTCCGCGGTGGCTACCGACGCCGCGGCGGTATCGCGCGCCGCCCGTGCCGTCAGCAACGCCGTCTCACGCTCGAGGCGTGCGACTTCTGGGTCCTTGGGAATGTCCTGTGCAGCGGCCGCACTCGCCATGGCGGCGGCGAGCAGCGTAACGACCGGCTTCTTCATGGTACCTCGCATCATGTCGGGAACCCGGTACGGGTTCCTCGGGATGGGTACGCAACTCGACGATGGGTCGAGCGGAAGTTGAACCAAATGCCGGTCGTTGGGAAGTCGGTAACCGCGTCGTATCCGAATGGGATCGAATTCCCGGAAACGGATCGCGAAACGGAGGTATCGGGCCGCGGCGCACGACGCGCCGCGGCCGTTCGATCAGAACGGGACGTCGTCGTCGAGATCCTCGCCGAAGCCGCCACCGAAATTGCCGCCGCCCTTGTTCCCGCCCGAATTGAAGCCGCCACCACGCGCCGCGCCGCCACCGCCCTGGCCACCGCCAAAATCGTCGCCGCCGCCGAAGTCGCTACCGCCGCGGGCACCGCCACCGCCACCCTGCCCGCCGCCGGGACCGTCGAGCATCGTCAGCACGCTGTTGAAGCCCTGCAGCACGATTTCGGTGCTGTACTTGTCTTGGCCCTGCTGGTCCTGCCACTTCCGCGTCTGGAGCTGGCCTTCGATGTAGACCTTCGAACCCTTGCGCAGGAACCGCTCGGCGACGTTCGCTAGGCCTTCGTTGAAGATCGCGACCGAATGCCATTCGGTCTTTTCCTTCTTCTCGCCGGTGTTGCGATCCTTCCACGATTCGGACGTGGCGATACGCAGGTTCACGACCTTGCCGCCATTCTGGAACGACCGCGATTCCGGGTCGCGGCCCAGATTGCCCACGAGGATAACTTTATTGACGCTGCCGGCCATGGCGCAGTTCTCCGAGAAAGATACAGCCCGGCTTCCTAAGCGACCGAGCGGCGGGACGCCAGAGGTTGCCGGATGGCCGATGCAGGTTCATCGTACCGCGATGGGCGACGTCATCAACCTCAACCGCTTCCGCAAGGCCCGCGACAAGGCTGCGCGCACGCAGGAGGCCGACGCCAACCGCCGCAGGTTCGGGCGGACGAAGGCGGAAAAGGCGGTGGACGACAGCGAGGAGGCGCGGCGCCAGGCGTTGCTCGACGGGGCAAAGCGGGAGGAGTAGGGCGCAGCGTGTTCGTCATTCCCGCGAAGGCGGGAATCCATTGCCGCCGACGGCCCTGATAGAGGCGCGATCGCTGCGTGTATGGACTCCCGCCTTCGCGAGAGTGACGATATGGACGAAGCGCCTACCCCAGCCCGAAGGCGACCGCGGTCCAGTATGTCGCACCCGCCGCGATATAGGCCAACGCGAAGAGATAGCCGATCATCACCAGCGGCCATTTCCAGCCATTGGTCTCGCGCCTGGCGACCGCGATCGTCGACAGGCACTGCGGCGCGAACACGAACCATGCGAGGAAGGCGAGCGCGGTGGCGAGGCTCCAGCGCCCGGCCAGCCGCCCGCCCAGTTCTTGCGCGCCCTGTTCCTCGTCCGCCGCGTCGATCGCATAGACGGTCTGGAGCGCCGACACCGCGACCTCGCGCGCGGCCATCGCCGGGATCACCGCCAGCGACATTTCGTGATTGAAGCCGATCGGCTTGAGTACGACCTCCAGCCCCGACGCGATGCGTCCGGCGATCGAATATTCCGACTGCTTCACGCCGGCCGGCGCCACCGGGTAGGAGGTCAGCAGCCAAAGGGCGACCGTCACCTGCAGGATGATCGTGCCGGCGCGGCGCAGAAAGACATAGGCGCGTTGCCACAGCCCGATCGCGATGTCGCGGATCGAGGGCAGCTGGTAGCGCGGCATCTCCATCAGGAACCCGCCGCCCACACCCTTGGTCGCGGTCCGGCGCAGCACGAACGCGGCCAGCACCGCACCGAAAATGCCGGTCAGGTACAGCACCAGCAGCACCAGCCCTTGCAGGCCGATCCCCGGCAGCACCTGTCGCGCCGGGATGAACGCGCCGATGATGACGGCATAGACCGGCAGCCGCGCCGAACAGGTCATCAGCGGCGCGATCAGGATCGTGGTCAGCCGCTCCTTGGGATCGTCGATCGACCGGGTCGCCATGATGCCGGGAATGGCGCAGGCGAAGGACGACAGCAGCGGGATGAACGCGCGTCCAGACAGGCCGACGCCGCTCATCAACCGGTCCATCAGAAACGCGGCGCGTACCATGTATCCCGATGCCTCGAGCAGCAGGATGAACACGAACAGGATCAGGATCTGCGGCAGGAACACCACCACCGATCCGACGCCGTTGATGACGCCCTGGACCAGCAGGTCGCGCAGGAACCCGCCGGGCAGGGTCGCGACCGCCGTATCGGCCAGCCAGCCCTGCGCCCCCTCGATCCAGCCGATCGGCGCTTCCGACCAGCTGAACACCGCCTGGAACATCACGAACAGGATGGCGAGCAGCAGGATCGGGCCGACCACCGGGTGCAGCGCCACGCGGTCGAGCCCGCGGGTGACCGCGCGCATCCGCGGCTGTTCGATCGTGGCGGCGCGCGAAATCCGCCGCGCCTCGCGCTGGAAATGGCGGATGTCGGACTCGACCGAATCGACCGGCGCCGTGCGCGGCGCGGCGGCGAGGATGCCGGCCAGTGCCGCGCGCAGTTCGTCCAGTCCGCGCTTGCGCACCGCGACCGTCGCGACGACGGGAATGCCCAGTTCGGCGGACAGCACGGCGAGGTCGATCGTCAACCCGTCGCGCGTCGCCATGTCGATCATGTTGAGCGCCAGCACCATCGGCCGCCCGAGCGATTTGAGCTGGAGGACGAAGCGCAGATGGTTGTCGAGATTGGTCGCGTCGGCGACGACGATCATCGCGTCGGGCACCCGCTCGCCGCTCTGCCGCCCCAGCACCACGTCGCGGGTGACCGCCTCGTCGGGGCTGGACGGATCGAGGCTGTAGGTGCCGGGCAGGTCGACCAGCTCGACCGGCCGGCCGTCGTCGAGCGCGAGGCGGCCCGAATGGCGCTCCACGGTGACGCCGGGATAATTGCCGACCTTCTGCCGCGCGCCGGTCAGCGCGTTGAACAGCGCGGTCTTGCCGGCATTGGGATTGCCGACCAGCGCAACCAGAGGTGCGGGGTTCACGTGAAGGTCAGCCGTCAGCCCGCCAGCGGGGCGACGCGGATCGCGCCCGCGACATGCGCCCGGAGCGCCACCGTCATCCGCCCGATCCGGCAGGCGAGCGGCCCGCCGCCCAGCATCGCGCGGTGCAGCAATTCGATATCGACGCCCTCATCCAGTCCGAACTCGCGCAGCCGGCGCGCTTCGGACGGCGACATACGGTCCCATTCGACCGACGCGACCGTCGCCCGGCAGGTGCGGGGCAACTGGGAAAGGTGCAGGTTGGGCGAAAGCATTGCGACTGATTAGCAATAAGCCCGGGACATGGGAAGCGGTTTCTTTCCGCCGCTCATACCGCCGGATAGCGTAACCGGCCGATGAAACGCGACAGGCTGAGGCTCCGTTCGGGATCGCGCGACGACAGGATGCGGCCCTTGAGCTTTTCGAAGCGCATGATGCCGTCGATCCGCCGCGACAGGAACGCGCGGGTATCGGCGTGGCCGCCGCTTTCGTCGTCGAGGAACACCGCGATCGTCGTGCCGTACACCGCGCCGAGCATCGCCCGCTTGGTATAGTGGTTGTAATCGGTCGCCGTATCGCCGGCCAGCCGCCAAATCAGGTCGACGGTGCGCCAGCCCAGCCGGGTCGCCCGCGCGACGTTCTGCGGCATGGCGAGGATCGCGAGCGCGCGGCGCAATGCCTCGCGCTCGCCCGCCACCGCCGCCAGCCGCGCCTCGACCAGCGCGGTGATGCGTTCGCGGATCTTCATGCCGGCAAGCCGGTCGGCGGGAAGCGCCCCGATCATCCGGCGGTCGATGTCGGCGAACCACGCATCGATCATGTCGACCGCACCGCCGGCAAAGGCAAGGCGGGCGACGTCGGCATCGGCGCCGAACGTCTGCGCGGCGGCGGCGACCGCCTTGTCGCTCCACCCGTCGAACGCGGCATTGGCGGCGACCAGCGGCGCAAGCGCGGCACGCAGTTCGTCGAGCGTCAGGTCGGCAGGTGCCAGCGGGGCCATCGCGTCCTCCATCATGCCACCCTAGCTAGGGTCTGTACCGCGCAAGGGCAACGTCGATCCCGGTGCGGCCGCTGGCATAACGCTGCGAAACCTGCCACCCCGGTCGCATCAGTCGGGGCGAGGGGAGACGATCGATGCACGATGCCGGTACGGCGGGGAGCCAGGGGCGCGCCGACGATGCGCGCGCGACCGTGGCGATCGTGCTGAGCGCGGCCGGGGCGGCGCTGGGCGGATTGCTGTTCGGATTCGATACCGCGGTGATCTCCGGCGCGACGCAGGCTTTGCAGTTACGCTTTGCGCTGACCGACGCGTCGCTGGGCTTCACCGTCGCCTCGGCGCTGATCGGGACCGTCATCGGGTCGCTCGTCACCGGCGCGCCCGCCGACCGCTATGGTCGCAAGGCGATCATGCTGGCGGTCGCTATCGCCTATGTCGTCTCCTCGCTCGGCACCGGCCTCGCACAAAGCTGGCCGATGCTGATCGCGTTTCGGTTTCTGGGCGGGCTGGCGATCGGCGCGGCGTCGGTGGTGACGCCGATCTATATCGCCGAAGTGTCGCCGGCGCGGTTCCGGGGACGGCTGGTGGCGATGAATCAGCTCAACATCGTCCTCGGCATCTTGCTGGCGTTCCTCAGCAATTACGTCATCGCGCAGCTGCTGCCGCCCGATCAGGCATGGCGATGGATGTTCGGGATCGTCGCCGTCCCCTCCGCACTGTTCCTTATCGTTACCTTCTTCCTGCCCGAAAGCCCGCGCTGGCTGGTGATCCACGACGCCCGTGCGGAGGGGGTTCGGGTAATGCGCCGGCTGGGGTTCCTCGACCCCGAAACCGAACTGGTTCGGATCGAGGCGGCCGAGCGGCGCGATGCGAAGCACGGCGATACCCGGCTGTTCCAGCCGTCGCATAGCTTTCCCGTCGCCTGCGCCATCGCCATCGCGTTGTTCAACCAGCTCTCGGGGATCAACGCCCTGCTCTATTACGCGCCGCGCATCTTCGAACTGGCCGGCGCCGGTGCCGACAGCGCGTTGCTCCAGTCGATCGCGGTCGGCGGCACCAACCTTGTCTTTACCGTCGCCGCGCTGTTCTGCATCGACCGCTTCGGTCGCCGCCCGCTGATGTTCGTCGGGTCGGTCGTCTGCGCCGCCGCGCTGTTGCTGGTCGGATGGCAGCTCGAGCGCGCGGTGCCCGACGGCACGCTGATCCTCGGCGGGATGCTCGCCTTCATCGCCGCGTTCGCCATCAGCCAGGGGGCGGTCATCTGGGTCTTCATCTCCGAAGTCTTCCCCAGCGCCGTGCGCGGCAAGGGGCAGGCGCTGGGATCGACCACCCACTGGGTCGCGGCGGCGGCGATCACCTGGCTGTTCCCGATCGTGGCGGGCGCGGTCGGCGGCTGGGTCTTCGCGTTCTTCGGCGCGATGATGCTGCTGCAACTGTTGTGGACGGTGCGGATCATGCCCGAGACCAACGGCGTCGCGCTGGAGGACATGCAGCTCACGCGCCGCTAGCCATCCGCCCCAGCCCTGCTGGCACCGACCCGCGCCGCCCCGGGCCCCGACCGCAGCGCGCGAATCATCCGTTCAGCGGAGACGGGATTTTTTCCCTGCCGCGCGGGCGCGCGATCGGCCTATAGGCGGCGCGTCACGTCATCATATGGAAACCTTCATGCCGTTCCGTTCGCTGGTCGCCCAGCCCGCCGATTCGCTGCTCCGCCTGATCGGGGCGTTCCGCGCCGATCCGCGCGCCCACAAGATCGACCTGGGCGTCGGGGTGTTCCGCGACGATGCCGGGCACACCCCGGTGATGCAGGCGGTGAAGCAGGCCGAGATGCGCCTGATCGCGACGCAGGACAGCAAGGCGTATCTGGGGCCGGAAGGCGACAAGGGCTTCGTCGCGCTGCTCGAACCGTTGGTGTTCGGGCGCGACCTGCCCGCGGAACGCCGCTGCGGGTTGCAGACGCCGGGCGGCACCGGCGCGCTGCGGCTGGGCGCCGAACTGCTGGCGAAGGCCGGGGTGCGCCGCATCCTGATCGGCCAGCCGAGCTGGGCCAACCACGCACCGGTCTTTGCCGCGGCGGGGATCGTCGTCGTGCCCCATGCGATGTTCGACACCGCGACGCAGACGATCGACCTGCCCGCGATCCGCGCCGCGATCGGCCAGGCGGGGGAGGGCGATGCGATCCTGCTGCACGGCTGCTGCCACAATCCGATGGGGATCGATCCGACCGCCGACGACTGGCGCGCGATCGCCGCCGCCATCGCCGACAGCCGGCTCGTGCCGTTCATCGACCTGGCCTATCAGGGGCTGGGCGACGGCATGGAGGCGGACGCCGCCGGCACCCGCATCGTGCTCGATTCGGTCCCCTTCGGCATCGTCGCCTATTCGTGCGACAAGAATTTCGGGCTGTACCGCGAACGCACCGGCGCGCTGTGGGCGACCGTTCCCGATGCGGACGCGCGCGAGATCGTGCTGTCGAACCTGCTGGCGCTGGCGCGTGCCAACTGGTCGATGCCGCCCGACCACGGCGCCGCCGCGGTGCGGATCGTGCTGGAGGACGAACGCCTCGCCGCCGACTGGCGGGGCGAACTCGACGCGCTGCGCACCCGGTTGCAGCGGCTGCGCGGCGAACTGGCGGCGCTGGGCCGGGCGGGGTCGGTCGACCTAGCCCCGCTGGCCCGGGGCAAGGGGATGTTCGCGACGCTGCCGCTCAATCCGGCGCAGATCGAATGGCTGCGCGCGACGCACGGCATCTACATGGCCGGGTCGGGGCGGATCAACATCGCCGGGTTCGCACCGGGCGACATCGCGCGGTTCGGCGAGGCGCTGGTCGATCTCGGCCGTGCCGGGATCGCCTGACGACCGGTCCGGAACGGTGCGATCCCGGTCCGAAAATCCCGTTGCGGATCGGCAACGACCGCGATAGCTTTCCCGCCATCATGGGCCGGGGGGCATTATGGGATTTGGTCGGGGAATCGCCGTCGCGGGCGCGGCATGGCTGGCGCTGGTCGCCGTTCCGGCGGCGGCGCAGGAACGCACCGCGGTAAAGGCAGGCTTCGAACTGCCGAGCGGCAGCGGCAAGACGATCCTCGTCTTCCGGCCGACCGTGTCGGTCGGCGCGCAATCGACCGGCGGCCTGTTCGAACCGAATGGCGACTGGACCGAACAGGCGCGGCGCAACATCGAAGCAGCGCTGACCGAACAGCAGCAGCGCATCGGCAACCGCGTCGTCGCCGCGCCCGAGAGCTATGGCGCGGATGCGCAGCTGGTCGAGGAATATGCCGCGCTGTTCGCCGCGGTGTCGCAATCGGTGATCGATTACCAGTTCTTCGTGGGCAACCGGTTGCCCACCAAGAAGCGCGACAACAAGGCGAACGTGTTCGAATGGTCGCTGGGCAGCGGCATCGCCGCGCTGCCGGGCGCGAAGGACGCCGACTATGCGCTGTTCCTGTACAACAAGGATGCGTACGGATCGACCGGACGCAAGCTGTTGCAGATCGCGGCGATGCTGGGACCGGGCATCGCGGTGAAGTCGGGCGAACATGCCGGCTATGCGGGGCTGGTCGACCTGCGCACCGGCGAGCTTTTATGGCTGAACGCCGACAATGCGATGGGCGGCGACGTCCGCACCGCCGAGGGCGCGCAAAAGCGCGTCGGCCAGCTGCTGGAAGGACTGCCCGGCAGCACGCCGGCCCCCGCGACGCCGATCGTCACGGCACAGCGGTGAACCGGCTCGCACGGGGCGCAGCCGGGCTGTGCGCCCTGCTCGCCATCGCCGCCGCCCCCAAGGGGCCGGCCGCCGCACCGCCGCCCTATGCCGGGGTCTACCAGCCGCAGGGCGTCGACGAGATCGGCTTCTGGCGCGAGGCGGACGAGGACGAGCGCGCGCTGGCCAATGCGCCCGAAGTGATCCGCGACGAGGCGCTCAACGCCTATGTCCGTGGCGTCCTGTGCGACACGGTGGGCAAGGACCGTTGCGGCGCGACGCGCGTCTACATCCTGCGCACGCCGGTCTTCAACGCCAGCATGACCCCCAACGGGACGATGCGGGTGTTCAGCGGGCTGTTGCTGCGGGTGCGCAACGAAGCGGAGCTGGGCGCGATCCTCGGCCATGAGTTCGGCCATTTCGAGCTGCGCCACACCGTCACGCTGTTCAAGGCCCACCGGTCGGGCACCGACCTGCTCAGCTGGGCGGCGGTGTTCGCATCGATGTCGCCGGGATATGGCGCGCGGTCGAACTTCAACGACCTGCAATGGTCGGTCTATGGCAGCCTGTACCGCTATGGCCGCGACATGGAGCGCGAGGCCGACCTGCTGGGATTGGGCTATCTCAACGCCGGCACGCTCCGCCCGCAGGCGGCCGCCAGCGTGTGGCGCAACGTGATGGCGGAGGGAGAGGCATCGTCGCGCGCCCGCGGGCTGTCGAAGCCGCGCTACGACCAGCTCGCCTTTTCCGCGTCGCACCCGCCCAGCGCCGAACGCGCGCTGACGCTGGCGGCGCTGGCAGATCCCGGCGGCGAAGCGCGCGACGACGGCGCGGAACGCTATGCCAAAGCGATGGCGCCGTGGCTGCCGATGTTCCTCGACGACCAGGTCAAGCTCAACGATTTCGGCGCCAGCGACTTCCTGATCGCCGAACTGGCGGAAACCGGCTGGACCGCGCCGCTGTGGCTGGCGCGCGGCGAGTTGTACCGCGCGCGGGGCAATCCCCGCGACCTCGTCAACGCGGCCGAATTCTACACCAACGCGACCACCGCCGACCCGGGTCTGGCGGAGGCGTATCGCGGGCTCGGCCTGTCGCTGCTCAAGACCGGGCGCCCGAGCGAGGGGCGCACCGCGCTGCGCCGCTATCTCACCCTCAAACCCGATGCGAAGGATGCCGGCATGATCGCGATGCTGGCACCGGCCGATTCCAGGGAGCCATGACCATGTCCACCCGACCGATCCGTACCGCCGCGCTGGCGCTGTCCGCCGCCGCGCTGCTCGCCATGCCGGTCGCCGCCAATGGCTATCGCGAGAAGGGCAAGGTCGCGACGATCGCCGGATCGACGCTCAGCGTCACGCCGCCGCGCGACTGGAACCTGCTGTCGATCCGTCCGGGCAAGAAGGCGGAGACCTGGACGCTCGACGGCGAACGGCTGAACGAGATCACCTGGTATGCCGGGATCAAGCCCGACGAACCGCTGATCCGCGAGACCAGCCGCAAGCACAAGCCGCTGCCCCGTCTGAAGCGCGCGACGCTGATCGCCGAAATCCCCGAACTGCTGGAAGCGACCTACCGCACCGAACGCTCGGTCGCCGATTTCCAGCTGACCTCGGCGACGCCCGATCCGTTCCTCGGGCAACCGGGCATCCGCTTCACCTATGCCTATGTCGACACCGACCATCTGCCGCGCCGGGGCGAAGCGCGCGCGGCGCTGATCGGCGGACGGCTGTACCTCGCGACCTTCGATGCGCCGCGGCAGCATTTCTTCGACCGCTCGCTCGCCGATTTCCGTGCGCTGACCGACGCGGCGAAGCTGTCATAGCCCCCTACCGCTCCGGCGCACGTCGCGCGCCGACGATCGCCAGCGCGACCGCGACCAGCGCCGCGCCCAGCGCGTCCATCGGCCCCAGCCGCTCGCCATAGACCGCCCAGCCGATCGTCGCCCCGACCAGCGGCTGGAGCAGCAGCGCGAGGCCGACCACCAGCGGGCTGAGTTGGCCGAGCGCGTAGAGCATCAACCCCTGCCCCGCGATCTGGCTGACCAGCGCCAGCGCCAGCAGCGGCGTCCAGTCGTGCGGTACGATCGGCTCGCCCAGCGCCATCGCGAGCAACAGCAGCGGCAGCACCCCGGCAAGGCTGGACAGCGCCAGCGCGGGCAGCGGCGCCATCGTCCGCCGCACGCCGCGCATGACGATGAAATAGACGGCATAGAGCACGCCGGCGAGCAGGCAGAACAGGTCGCCGGCCAGATGGCGCGACGACAGTTCGGCGGAGCGGCCGAGCAGCAGCACGCCGCCCACCGCCGCCAGCGCCAGCGCCAGTGCCTGCGCCCGCGTCGGCCAGCGCCGCATCGCGATAAAGCCATAGATCGGAAAGATCAGCACCGCGCAGTTGCCGAACAGCGTCGCATTGGCGAGCGTCGTGCGGCGGATGCCGATATGCCAGGTGCCGAGATCGGCGGCGAAGGCGATCCCGCCGATCAGCAGCGGCACCAGCAGCGATGCGCCGCGCAGCACCGCCCGACGGTCGCTCCACGTCGCCACCGCCAGCAAGACCGGCAGCGCCAGAGCGATCCGCCAGAAGCCGGCGGCGACCGGGCCGGTATCGGCCATGCGCACGAACAGCGGCCCGAAGGCGAGCGCGACATTGGCACAGACGACCGCGACGACCGCGTTGCGCGGCGTTCTTTGCGGCGGGATAATTTTTGTTTCAGGCGTTACCGGCTGCATGAGGCCCCCTACCGCCCTATCTTTTTGCCGTCGCCTGTATTTCCGCAGGTCGCAGGAGTTTCCCTATTATGCCCAGCCTGTTCGATCCGATCGCCCTCGGGGATATCGCGGCACCCAACCGGGTACTGATGGCGCCGCTGACCCGCGGCCGCGCCACCCGCGCGCATGTGCCGACCGCGATCATGGCCGATTACTACGCCCAGCGCGCCTCGGCCGGGCTGCTGATTTCGGAAGGGACGGGCATCAGCCGCGAAGGGCTGGGCTGGCCGTTCGCACCGGGACTGTGGACCGACGAACAGGTCGAGGCGTGGAAGCCGGTCACCGACGCGGTCCATGCCGCGGGCGGGCGGATCGTGACCCAGCTGTGGCATATGGGCCGGGTGGTCCATCCCGACTATCTGGACGGCGCGGCGCCGCTGTCGTCGTCGGACACGACCGCCCCGGGCAAGGCGCATACCTATGACGGCAAGAAGCCCTACGAAGCCGCGCGCGCCGCGACGCTGGACGACATCGCCCGCGTCCTCGACGATTATGCGCGCGCCGCCCGCAATGCGAAGGCCGCCGGGTTCGACGGGGTGCAACTGCACGCCGCCAATGGCTATCTGATCGACCAGTTCCTTCGCGACGGCGCCAACCACCGCGACGACGCCTATGGCGGCAGCCCCGAGAACCGCATCCGCCTGCTGGGCGAGGTCGTCGACCGGCTGATCGGCGAAGTCGGTGCCGGGCGCACCTCGGTCCGCTTCTCGCCCAATGGCGATACGCAGGGCGTGATCGACAGCGATCCGGCATCGGTATTCGTGCCCGCCGCCAAGCTGTTGTCGGACAAGGGCATCGGCTTCCTCGAGCTGCGCGAGCCCGGCCCCGACGGCACCTTCGGCAGCGCGACCCAGCCGCGCGTGTCGCCCGAGATCCGCAAGGTCTTTGCCGGCCCGCTGGTGCTGAACCAGGACTATGACGGCACCAGTGCGCAGGCCGAGCTGGACGGCGGCGTCGCCGACGCGATCGCATTCGGTCGGCCGTTCCTCGCCAATCCCGACCTGCCCGCGCGGCTGGAACAGGGCGCGGCGCTCAACAAGGACGAGATGGCGACGTGGTATTCGCACGGAGCGGAGGGGTATACCGACTATCCGACGCTGGAGCGTGCGACGGCCTGATCGAACCTGTCCGTCATTCCCGCCCAGGCGGGAATGACGAAGACAGGCCCTACCCGCAGCGCACCGTCGCCGTCCCCTGCGTCCGGCATTTGGGGCTGCCCGCGACGTCGACCGCACCCGATCCCAGTGCGGTCACGTCGGCGGTGTAGCGCGCGCGGTAGCTGCCGCCGCCCGCGCCCTCGCTGCGCACCAGCAGCGTGTCGATCGCAAGGTTGGCGGCGTCGACGGTGCCGGGGCCGTTGACCATGAAGCGCCCCTGCCCGCCGCGCCCGGCCAGCGTCAGCCGGCCCGCGCCGATCACCATCGCGCTGAACTGCGTCGCGTCGACCGTGCCGACCTCGATCGTGCCGTCGCCGGTCAGCGCGACGTCCACGCGCGGCCCCACCATCCGGTCGACGCGCAGCCGTCCCGCCCCGCGCACCGCCGCACCGACGATGCGGTCGCTCGACAGTTCGATCGCCAGTGGCCGCGCCGATGCCCGTGCCGGCCGGCCGCGATCGTCGCGCGTCGGGGCGACGACCAGCGTCTGCCCGTCGACGCGGACCTGCACCGCGTCGATCGCGGCGGGATCGCCGACGACGCGCCCCGACACCGACGATCCCGCCGTCACCGTGACGGTGAACGGCCCGTCGATCCGCACCCGGTCGAACCCGGTCAGCATCAGCCGCTTTTCGGCCTCGGGTGGCGAAGCGGGCGCGAGCAGCGCGGCGGCGATCAGGGCGGCGAACATGCCCCTGCATCCCCCGCCGCCGCGGCTTTGGCAAGCGGCGCAGTTACTGCGCAGGCGCGGCCGGAGCGGCAGCCTTCGGCTTCACATGGCGATCGAGCCAGTCGGTCATCTGCCACAGCGTCTCACCGGTCGATTCGAGCGCGCGATAGCCATGCGCTTCGTTCGGCAGCACGACATAGCGCACCGTCGCGCCATTGCCCTTCAGTGCCGCATACATCCGTTCCGACTGGATCGGGAAGGTCCCGCTATTGTCGTCGGCCGCACCGTGGATCAGCAGGATCGGTTCCTTGATCCGGTTGGCATAGGTGAACGGGCTCATTTCGGTATAGGTCGGCGTCGCCTGCCAATAGGTGCGCTGTTCCGCCTGGAACCCGAACGGGGTCAGCGTGCGGTTGTACGCGCCCGAGCGCGCGATGCCGGCGCGGAACAGATCGGTGTGTGCCAACAGGTTTGCAGTCATGAACGCGCCATAGCTGTGCCCGCCCACCGCCATGCGGGTGCGGTCGCCGACGCCCAGCTTCACCACCGCATCGACCGCCGCCTGCGCATCCTCGCGCAGCTGCTTCACATAGGTGTCGTTGGCCTCCGCCCCGCCTTCGCCGATGATCGGCATCGCCGGGTTGTCGAGGATCGCATAGCCCTGCGTCAGCAGGAACAGGTGGCTGATCCCGCGCGGGCGGACGAAGCGGTTGCCCTGGTCCACCGTCTGCCCGGCGACCTTCGCATCGGTATATTCGGCGGGATAGGCCCACAGCAGCGTCGGCAGCGGCCCGTCGCGCTTCGCGTCATAGCCCGCTGGCAGGTACAGCGACCCCGACAGCGGCAGGCCGTCGGCGCGGTTGTAGGTGATCGTCTGCTGCTTCACCCCGGCAAAGACCGGCGCGGGATCGGCGAAGTAGGTGATCGGCCTTGGCCGACCGCCCTTCACGCCGCGCAGCATGTAGTTGGGGGCGAGCTTCGCGCTCTCGCGCCGGGTCAGCATCCGTTCGCCCTTTTCGTCGAGCAGCGCGACGACGGTTTCGTAATAGGGGGCCTGCGCGGTCCACAGCCGCTTCTGTTCGCCGCCCGCGACCGGCATCGTGGCAAGGAACGGGAACGCGCCAGCCCTGGTCGCGCCGTCGCCGGTCATGTAGACCGCGTCGCGCGCGGGCGTGAAGCGCATCACCGGCTTGCCCGCGGCATTCTCCTCGGTCATCGGCATGCCGGGGTCGCCATACTGGTCCTGATAGTTGCGCGTCAGCAGCGCGCGGGTCTGGCCCGGCCGCGCGGGCGACACGCCGATGCGGTGTTCGGTGCGCGTGCGCCATTCGCGGTCGACGACCAGCGCGAAATCGTCATTGCCCCACAGGATGCCGCCGAAACGCGCCGGGGTCTGCGCCAATTCGACCGGTGCGGCGGAAAACGGCGCGCCCTGCATCAGGATACGGTCGTGGAACGCCACCTTCGCCTTGGGATCGCCGCCGTCCAGCGCCTCGGCCCACACCAGCGTCGCGGGTGCGTCGGCGCGCCACATCGCCTCGCGCGGGCCTTTCACCGTCGCGTCGAAATCGACCGGCAGGTCGTCGGCGAGCGGGCGGTCGACCAGCGTCCGGACCGGTTGCCCGTCGATCGTCGACACCGCGATCTCGGTCGGAAAATAGCCGGCGGGCAGCAGATAGGAATAGGGCCGCTTCAACCGTTCGGTCAGCAGGTAGCGGCCATCGGGCGACACGCTGAATTCGGTGACGAGGCCCGGCTGCCCGATCGGGCGCGCGGTGCCGGCAAGGTCGATGCGCGCCAGCTGTCCGGTGAAATAATGATCGAACAGCGCCTCGTCATAGGCGCCCCGCAGCAAATCCTCATAGGTCCGCGCCGCCGAGACGCGGCCCATGCTCTCCTGCACCACCGGCCCGGCGGGCGTGGTAGTGGCGACCGGCGCCGCGCCGCGGCCTGCCGGGACCATATAGGCGATCAGCGCCTGGCTGTCGGGCGTCCACGCGAAGGGCGTGCCGAAGGTGCCGTTGAGCCCGCTCGCCACCCGCCGCGCGGCACCGCTCCGCTCGGCGATCCACAACGACAGGCCGTCGGGCTCCTGCACGTAGAAGGCCAGCCGCGTCCCGTCGGGCGACCAGTCGGGCGCGGCGAAACGGGTGCCCGCGGGCAGTTGCACCTGCACGGTTCGGCCGGTCGCGATATCCTTGAAGCCGAGCGCGTTCAGCCATTGCACCCGCATCTCCGCCTGTCCGTTGGTCGCCGGATCGATGCGATAGCCCGCCAGACGCAGGATCGGCTTCGACAGGTTGGCGATGCCCGGCAGGTTTTCGCGGCCGAGAATGGCGAGGGTGCGATGGTCGGGGCTGACCGCCACCGCCGGGGTCGGCGGCGCTTCGAGGATCCGGGCGATCGCATCGGGTGCGCGGTGATAGGTGGTGCCCGCTTCCTGCGCCGAAGCGGTGGAAGCGAGCAAGAAAGCAACCAGACAGGCACCGACGCGCATACATGACCCCTTATTGTCGATGGATTTTGATCCATCCGACTGGAAACGTCACCCGGCGAAGGCCGGGGTCTCCAGCGGCTCCTGCTGCGCGCTACCTCCGGGAGATCCCGGCCTTCGCCGGAATGACGCCCGTTTCAACAGGGATGGATCAAACTCCGGGGGTATCCTGCCACGCGCGCCGCGCCGCCGCCAGCCGTGCGGCGGCCCCCTCAGCCCGGTCGGAACACCGTCTTCAGGTTCATGAACTCGTGCAACCCGAACGGCCCTAGCTCGCGCCCATGGCCCGACCGCTTGATGCCGCCGAACGGCGCCTCGGGCGAGGACGCCAGCATCTGGTTGATCGCGGTCATCCCCGCTTCGATGTCGCGGACGAAGCGGTCCTGTTCCTGCGGATCGGTGGTCCACACCGACGATCCGAGGCCGAAGGGGATGGCGTTGGCGATGCGGATCGCATCGTCGATGTCCGCAGCGCGGAACACCATCGCGATCGGGCCGAAAATCTCCTGCACCATCAGCGGGCTGTCGGGCGCGATATCGGTCAGGATACCGGCGGTGAGATAGGCACCGGGCAGGTCGGGCCGTTCGCCCCCCATCAGCAGCGTCGCCCCCTGTCGCTGCGCCCCGGCGATCTGTTCGAGCACCGTGTCGCGCTGTTCGAAGCTCGACAGCGGCCCCATGTCGCTGGCCGGGTCCATCGGGTCGCCTGCCTTCACCGCGCGCATCGCATCGGCGAACTTCGCGAGGAACGCGTCGTACACGTCGCCATGGACGATCATCCGCTTGGCACAGATGCACGACTGGCCGGTGTTCTGGATGCGTGCCGTCACCGCCGCCTGCACCGCGACGTCGAGATCGGCCGACGGCATCACCACGAACGGGTCCGATCCACCCAGCTCCAGCACGACCTTCTTGAGGTTGCGCCCGGCCTGTTCGGCGACGGCGATGCCCGCCCCCTCGCTGCCGGTCAGCGTCACCGCGACGATCCGGTCGTCGGCGATGATGTCGGCGACGGCGTCGGAGCGGATCGCGAGATTCTGGAACAATCCGTCCGGCCCGCCCGCGTCGCGCACCATTTCTTCCATCAGGCCGGCGACGCCCTGCACGATGCTGGCATGCTTGAGCAGGCCGACATTGCCCGCAAGGATGGTGGGCGCGAGGAAGCGCACCGCCTGCCAATAGGGGAAGTTCCACGGCATGATCGCCAGTACCGGCCCCTGCGGCAGCCAGCGGACCTCGGCGGTGCCGCCGCTGCTCAAGGGAAAGGATTGCGGCGCGAGCATCGCCGGGCCGTGCCGGGCATAATGGCGGAAGACGGCGACGCATTTCTCGACCTCGGCCACCGCGGATTTCAGCGTCTTGCCCATCTCCTGCGTCGCCATCCGCGCCAGCCGGTCCTTGTTCGCATCGTACAGGTCGGCGATCCGCCCGAGCAGCGCGACGCGATCCTCGATCGTGGTCGTCCGCCATCGGGCATAGGCATCCGCCGCCAGCGCAAGCTTCGCCTCGACCCCCTCGGCGGTCAGGACGGGATGGGTCGCGATCTGCCGACCGGTGGCGGGATTGATGCTCTTGAACATGACGGGACCTCGACGATGGATCCGGCGAACCGGGTTGGCGGCGAAAACGCACCCTGGCCGTACGCGGTTGCAGACGGTGCCGTCGGCCCGTTGCCAAGGATTGGCGTGAAATGCGCGACTCTGGCGGCAAATCCCACACCTACAACTGTAGTCTTTTGCCAAGCCATTGTAATCGTTCGCTCTGAAAAACTGGCACGGTCGCTGCAATGTAGTCGGCATCACCGGAAACAACCCGGAACGCACAGGGAGACTTCATCATGACCGCCATCCGCTTCGCTACCTCGATCGTCCTCGGCCTCGTCGCAACCACCTCGGCATTCGCCGCCGAACCGAACAACGCCCCGACCCCGGCACCCACGCCGGTCGCCGCCGCTGCCTCGGCCTCGATGCTGCCGCTGACCGTCACCCTCGCCGCGGGCCCCGCCGCCGTCGCCTACAAGGCATCGCGCAACGCCCGTTACTGCTTCCGCACCGAAGTGACCGGTTCGCGCATCCGCCGCGACGTGTGCAAGACCCGCAGCGACTGGGAAGCCGCCGGGGTCGATCTCGACGCGGCGCTCGCCGGCCGCTGACACGCCCCGGCCCCCCGCCGACCATGCGGCCGTACCCTTGCCGGTACGGCCGTCGTCGTTTCCGGTCGCGTCGTTTCTGGTAGCTCTGCACCCGTTGACCGGTAGTTCGGCACGATTTCGCCGCATCGGGGCGGGTGATAGCGTCGCACCATGAACAGCGCGCCCCAGACCGACCAGATGTTCCGTTCCGGCAGCGAGGAATGCGACTATTTGCGCGGACGCAGCGAAGTCCATCGTCAAATCGCTGAAAATACAGCGGAAGGTGAGGCGCGCATGATACATGAGCGTTTGTCGCGGCTGTACGCCGAACAGGCCGCGCTGATCGTGCTGGTACTTCCGGACTAACACGTCCGGCAAAGATACCAGGAACACGCAACCCTTCGATCGGTTGAAGCGCCCTAGCCGGTTGCATCGGCGGCGGCACGACCGCCGCCGGTTCGCCGGGCCGACCCGGGAAGGACGAACCGCATGAACAAGGACGAGATCGAAGGCGGCCTGCGCTATGCCGGCGGCAAGATCGGGAAGGCCGTGGGCGACACGGTGAACCGCCGCGACTGGCAGGTCGATGGCGTCGTCGACCAGGTCGCGGGCGGCGCGCAGCACAGCTATGGCCGGGTCCGTTCGATCGTCGGGGATGCGATCGACAGCGCGCCCGCGCTGGCCGGATCGGCACGCGACACGCTGAAGTCCGCCGGCCGGCAGGTCGCCGACGGCGCGCACAGGGGCGGCACCGCCGCGGCGCGCACCGTCGAGGACAATCCGCTGCTCTGGGCGGCCGGTGCCGCGATCCTCGGCTATGGCTTCGCCTGGCTGCTGCACGGACGTCGCGGCTGATCCGGGCGATGAACAAGGCGTCGTTCAAGACCCTGCGCGAGACCGCCGATCTGCGCCATCTGCGCCAGATCATCGCCGGTCTGGACGAGGGCGTGATCCTGATCGATCCCGACCAGAGCCTGTTGTGGGCGAATGCGGCGGCGCTGGCGATGCACGGCGTCGACGACATCGCCGATCTGGGCGCGACGGTCGACGAATATCGCGCGCGCTTCCAGCTGCGTTACCGCAACAACCACCGGCTGGCGGCCGACGACTATCCGATCGACCGGGTCGTCGCGGGGGATTCCTTTTCGGAAGTGGTGGTCGAGGTGATCGTCGCGGGCGAGGACGAACCGCGCTGGGTGCATCAGGTGCGCAGCCTGGTGCTGAACGACGACGATGACGGCGAACCGGCCTGCCTCGTGCTGATCCTGCAGGACGTGTCGGCACGCTACGAGGCGGAGGACCGCTTCGAACAGTCGTTCAACGCCAATCCCGCACCGGCGGTGATCTGCCGGTTGAGCGACCTGCGGTTCGTGAAGGTCAACCAGGGCTTCCTCGACATGACCGGGCACCAGCGCGACCAGGTGCTGTGCAGGAAGGTCTATGACATCGACGTGCTGCGCCATGGCGACCGCCGCGATCTGGCGAAGGAACGGCTGGCCGAGGGGCGCACCATCCCGCAGATGGAGGCGGAACTGGAACTGCCCGGTGGCGGGACCAAGCTGGTGATCGTCGCCGGCCAGCCGATCGACATGAATGGCCAGCCGTGCATGCTGTTCACCTTCGCCGACCTCGAACCGCGGCGAAAGGCGGAGGCTGCGCTGCGCCACAGCGAGGAACGCTTCACCCGCACCTTCCAGATGGCGCCGGTGCCGATGGCGATCGGCGCGCGCGACGGGCATCTGCTGTGCGAGGTCAATGCCAGCTTCACCGCGATGACCGGCTACGGCGCGACCGAGATCATCGGCCGTCCGCTGGGCGAGGTCGAATTGTGGGAGGACGGGGCGATGCGCCACGCGATCGAGGAATCGATCGACAACGGCCACGACCTGCGCGGGCACGAGGCGCGCATCCATGCCAGGGACGGCGCGACGATCGACTGCCTCGTGTCGACCGAGGCGATCCGGCTGGGCGACGACGCCTGCGTCCTGTGGGCGTTCCAGGACATCACCCGGCGCAAGGCGACCGAACTGGAACTGGTCGAGGCGATCGAGGCGGTGATGAAGGATACCAGCTGGTTCAGCCGGTCGATCATGGACAAGCTGGCCCGGCTGCGCGCGCCGCAGGGCGTGGTCGGCGGCCCCGGGCTCGACAACCTCACGCCGCGCGAACGCGACGTGCTGGCGCTGATCTGTCGCGGATACGACGACAAGACGATCGCCCGCACGCTCGACGTCGCGGCGAACACCGTGCGCAACCACGTCGCGCGCATCTATGCGAAGATCGGCGTCAACCGTCGCATCGCCGCCGTCGCCTGGGCACGGGCGCGCGGTTTCGATGGCGAGGGCGTCGGTCTCGACCGGCAGGAACGGGAGACGGCGTCATGAGCGACGACAAGGCAAAGGCCGCCGCGGCCGCCCGGACCAGGGCCTCGGTCCACGAGGCGATCGGCAAGCTGATCGGCGACGACGCGGCCAAGGACCGCGGGGCGGCCGAACGGCCCGACGACGATACCGGCGATTCCCCCAAGGGCAAGCGCAAGCGCCCGTAACCCTTCGATTTCAACAGGAGACACCATGGCTACGATTCAAGACGGCCTCGCGCCGATCGATAAGACACGCGTCGGCAAGACCGCGACCCGCCTGTCGTGGGGCGCGGTGCTGGGCGGCGTCGTCATCGCCGTCGCGGTGCAGCTGGTGCTGGGCATCCTCGGCGCGGGGATCGGCCTGACCATGGTCGATCCGGTCGACGGCACGACGCCGGGCGCGGCGGGCTTCGGCATCGGTGCCGGCATCTACTGGCTCATCACCACCGTGCTGGCACTGGGCGCGGGCGGCTATGCTGCGGCGCGGGTCGCGGGCGTGACCGAACGCTTCGATGCACTGGTCCATGGCCTCGTCGTGTGGGGCGTCACGCTGATCCTGACGCTGTACCTGCTGACCTCGGCGGTCGGCGGCATCATCGGCGGCGCGTTCCGCACCATCGGTGCCGTGGCCGGTACGGCCGGGACGGCGGTCGGTGCGGCGGCCCCCGCCGCCGCCTCGGTCGCGGGCATCGATGCGAACGACGTGAAGGACGCCGCGCGGGATGTGCGCAGCGAAGCCGCCGCCTATCTGTCCGACGCGCCGAACGATCCCGCACAGATGACGCCCGAACAGGCGCAGGCCGAGATCGCGAAGCAGCTGCCCGCGCTCGCCCGCGGCGGCGCCGAGGGCGAGCAGGCCGAGAGCCGCATCGTCGACGTGGTCGCCGCGCAGCGCAAGATCAGCCGCTCGGAGGCGCAGGCACAGGTGACCCGTGCCAGGCAGCAGTTCGTCCAGACGAAGAACGAGACGATCGCCACCGCGAAGTCGGCGACCGACAAGGCCGCGGGTGCCGCCGCCGGCACCTCGTTCGTCCTCGTCCTCGCGCTGCTGATCGGTGCGGGCGCGGCCGGTTTCGGCGCAACCGCGGCGGCCCGCCGCCGGCTGCGCTGAGTGTCCGCGGCGGACCGGCGTATCGGGTCCGCCGCACCCCATCCCCCAAAGGAGAATCGACATGACCAAGAAGATCGCTCTGGGCATCGTGCTGGCCGCCTCGGTCACGCTCGGCGCCTGCAACACCGTCAACGGCGCGGGCAAGGACCTGCGCTCGGCCGGGTCGGCGGTATCCGGCGCCTCGGGACAGGAAAAGAAGTAACCGGTCCGCACACCGCCCCTTTCGCGGGGGCGGTGTCGCGTCGGTCGCAGCCGGACCACCCCTGACCGGCCCGGCAGGGTCGGGCCCGGCCGACACCCCGGCGCATGCCATCGGCAACGGCACGTCCATCCCGTGCGTTGCACCGCGGCATCATCGAGGAACCGGACGTGAACGACAGCATCGCCGTGATCGGCGCAGGAATGGCGGGCCTTGGCTGCGCGACGCGGCTCGCCGCCGCCGGACGGACCGTGCGCCTGTTCGACAAGGGCCGCCGGCCGAGCGGCCGCATGGCCGGCCGGGTGGTCGCGGTCGACGGGCGGGACTTCGCCTTCGATTACGGCGCGCACTACATGACCGCGCGCGACCCGGCCTTCGTCGCACAGCTGGACGCGTGGCGCCGGTCGGGCGTCGTCGCCCGCTGGCCGGCGGCAGGTGCGGACGCATGGGTCGGCACGCCCGCCATGGACGCGCCGCTCGCGGCGATGGCCGCCGCGCTCGATGTCCGCTGGTCGTGCCACGTCCGTTCGGTCGTCCGGGAGCAGGACGGCTGGCGGGTCCGGCACGACGCGGGCGAGGACGGCCCGTTCGGCGAACTGGTCGTCGCCCTGCCCGCCGAACAGGTCGCGCCGCTGGTCCGCGGGGTCGACGACACGCTCGCCGCCCTTGCCGGCGACCACCCCTCCGCCCCGTGCTGGACGGTCCTGCTCGGCTTCGACCGGCCACTGGAGGTGGAGCCGCTGCCGGGCGGCGGCAGCATTGATCGTGCCGCGCGCAATCCGGCCAAGCCCGGCCGTCCGGCGGGCGAGGCGTGGACGCTCCACGCCGATGCCGACTGGTCCGCCAGGCATATCGAGGCGGAGCGCGACGCGGTGATCGCCGAACTGACCACCGCCTTCGCCGCCCTCGTTCCCGCCCTGCCCCGCCCGGTCCATGCCAGCGCGCATCGCTGGCGCTACGCCCGCTCGGACGGCGCGCGCATCGGCCACTATCGCGCCCGACCGCAGCACCTGTCGGCATGCGGCGACTGGCTGCTGGCGCCACGGGTCGAAAGCGCATGGCTGTCGGGGCGACAGGCGGCCGACGCGATCCTGACCGGCTGACCCGCGGCGTACCGCCGCTGGACGCTGCGCCAGAAATCGCTAACCCCGTCAGCCGGACAGGCGTCCCCGCCCGACCGACCGGACCGAAGGAACAGACACAGGGTGGCGACCGTCGAACTGCAGGGCGTGTCGAAACGGTTCGGCGAGACCACCGTGCTGCACCCCGCTACGCTGACCATCGCCGCGGGCGAGTTCCTCGTGCTGGTCGGTCCGTCGGGCTGCGGCAAGTCGACGCTGCTGCGCATGATCGCCGGGCTGGAGGTGCCGAGCGCCGGGCGGATCGCGATCGGCGGCCGCGACGTGACCGATGCGCCACCGGCCGAACGCGGCGTGGCGATGGTGTTCCAGTCCTATGCGCTCTATCCGCATCTGAGCGTCGCCGACAACATCGCCTTCCCGCTGAAGGTCGCCCGCCTGCCCAAAGGCGAAATCGCCGAGCGCGTCCGCGAAGCCGCGGCGATGCTCGACCTGACCGACCTGCTCGCCCGCCGCCCCCGCGCGCTGTCGGGCGGACAGCGGCAGCGCGTGTCGATCGCCCGCGCCATCGTCCGCCGGCCGCAGGTGCTGCTGCTCGACGAACCGCTCTCCAACCTCGACACCGGCTTGCGCGCGCGGATGCGCCACGAATTCGCGCGGCTGCACCAGCAGCTGGGCATGACGATGATCTACGTCACCCACGACCAGCTGGAGGCGATGACGCTGGCCAACCGGATCGCGGTGATGCACGCCGGGCATATCGAACAGGTCGGCGCGCCGCTCGACGTCTATCGCCGCCCCGCCAGCCTTGCCGTCGCCGCCGCGATCGGATCGCCGGGGATGAACCTGTTGCCGGTGACGATCCTGTCGACCGGCCCGGCCGGGGCGATCGTGCGCACCGCCGACGGCGCGGAGGTGGCGACCGGGGCCGCCGTGCCCGACGCCGCGATCGGCGGTCCGGCGACGCTGGGCGTGCGGCCCGAACATCTGGTGCCCGATCCCGCCGGGCCGTTCGCCGGCGCGATCGAGCTGTTCGAACGGCTCGGCCCGCTGTCGTTCGCGCATCTGGGGCGACAGGGCGCGGCGGGGACGATCGTCGCGCAGTTGCCCGGCGACCGCGCGGTGACATTGGGCGAGGTGCTGCCCTTCGCGGTGCCCGCCGCCGACACCCATCTGTTCGCGCCCGACGGCCGCGCCTATCCCTTGACCCCGCCGCCCAGCAGCCCGGTCAGATAGAAGCGCTGGAGCGCGAGGAACAGCAGCAGCACCGGCATCGTCGTCACCACCGACGCCGCCATCATCAGCTCGCCATCGGCGGCATGTTCGCGCGCGATCGCCGCGACCGCGACCGGCAGCGTATAGCGATGCTGGTCGGCCAGCACGATCAGCGGCCACAGGAAGTCGTTCCAGCTGCCAAGGAACAGGAACAGCGCCAGCGTGATGACGATCGGGGTCAGCAGCGGCAGCACGACGCTCACGAAGATCCGCCCCTCGCCCGCGCCGTCCATCCGCGCCGCATCGATCAGTTCGTCGGGGATCGCCAGCATCGCCTGTCGCACGAACAGCACGCCGAAGATGCCGGCCAGCCCCGGCAGGATCACCCCGGCATAGCTGTTGACCAGCCCCAGCTGCCGAAAGATCAGGAACAGCGGCAGCATCGCGACCTGCCCCGGCACGACCAGCGCCGCGATCAGCAGCTGCACCACCCGCTCGCGCCCGCGAAACCGCAGCTTGGCCAGCGCATATCCCGCCGGCACCGTCAGCAGCAGGCCGAACAGCGTCGACAGCGCGGCGACGCCGATGCTGTTCTTCAGCGCGGGCAGGATGCGGTAGTCGAACCACGCCCCGTCGATCTGTCGCCGCACCAGCAGCTCGTGATAGTTTTCGAGGCTCCAGCGCGACGGCCATAGCGGGATCGGCAGCGTGCCCGATTCCCCGCGCGGCATGAACGACACGATGACCATGTAGGCGAGCGGCGCGATCGTCAGCAGGCCCAGTGCCACGACCAATGTGTTGGCGACGATCGCGCGGCGAACTTTCACAGCCATTCGTTCCGCCGGGCGATGCGCGTCTGGATCAGCGTGACGGCGAGGATCATCAGGAACAGCACCAGCGCGACCGCGCTCGCCTGCCCCAGATTCCACCATTTGAAGCCTTCGTCGAACATGAAATACAGGATCGTCGTCGTGCTCTGCGCCGGCCCGCCCAGCGTCATGACATAGGGTTCTGCGAAAATCTGGAGGAACCCCGCGACGCTCATCACCCCGGCCAGCACCAGCGTGGGGCCGATCGCGGGCAGCGTCACGTGGCGGAACCGCGTCCACCGCCCCGCCCCGTCCAGCCGCGCCGCCTCCATCAGGTCCTGCGGCACCGCCGCCAGCGCCGCGGTGAACACGACCATGTTGTAGCCGAAGATCTTCCACGTGACGAAGATCAGGATCGCCGGGATCGACGTGTCCGGATCGCCCAGCCAGTCGACACCGGGCAGCCCGACCGCGCCCAGCGCCTGGTTGACGAGGCCGAAACGGGTGTTGAACAGGAACCGCCACACGACCGCCGTCGCGACGACGCTGGTGACGAACGGCGCGAACAGCACCACCCGCCACAACGGCTTCCACTTCACCGTCGCATCGTTCAGCAGCAGCGCGGCGAACAGCGACGCGCCGATCGCCATCGGCACGCCCAGCAGCGCGAACAGCAGCGTGTTGCCGATCGCCCGCCAGAATAGCGGCGTCGCGAACAGCGTCGTGAAATTGCCAAGGCCGGTGAAGTGCAGGTTGCCCGGATCGGCCAGCGCGTAGATCGAATAGTCGGTGAAGGCCATCGCCATCGCGAGCAGCGTCGGCAGCACGAACACCGCGACGATGATCGTCAGCACCGGCGCGGTGAAGCCCCATGCGGCGCGCGTCTCGCGCGTCATGCGAGTGTCCCCGCATCGACCAGCGCACGGCGCTGTGCCAGCAACCGGTCGACGCGGTCGTCCAGCGCCGCCAGCGCCGCGTCGATCGTCTGGAGCCCGCGCACCACCCGTTCGGCGGCCAGCTGCACCTCGCCCTGGATGCGTTCCCATTCGACCGCCGGGGGGATCGGCGCGGGCTGCGCCATCTGTTCGCGGAACGCCGCCAGCACCGGCTGCGCCAGTTGCGGCGAATCCCATGCGTCCAGCCGTGCGGGCAGGTTGCCGATCATCCGCTGGAATTTCAGCTCGCTGGCGCGCGATGTCATGTGCCGCACCAGCGCCCACGCCGCCTGCGGCCGCTCGCAGGCCGTCGTCACGCACAGGCTAGCGCTGTCGCCCGATACCGGCCCCGGTCCGGTCGGCCCGGCCAGCCGTGCGGTGCCCCACCGCTCCGCCGGTATCTCTGCCGCCCGTCGGCGCAGGTCGAGCAATGTCGTCGGGCTGCTCGGCCAGATCGCGAAATACCCCTGCGCGAACGCCGCCACCGGGTCCTGCACCTCGGTCGACAGCGCGCGCGGCGCCAGCCCCTCGGCGAACAGCTGCGCGTAAAAGGCAAAGGCGTGGCGAACGGGATCGGAGCGGAAATTGCCGCGCGTCGCCCGGTCGCGCAGCATCGTCGCGCCGGCCTGCGTCATCATCGTCAGCAGCGCGCCCGGCCAGTTGAGCAGCATCAGGAAGACATAATCGTCGGGCCGCCGCCGCTTGATCGCGCGTGCCATCGTCAGCCACCCCGCCCAGTCGAGCGGTGGCGCGGCATAGCCCGCGTCGCGCACGATATCGCGGCGATAATATTGCACCTGTGGCGCGACCGACCACGGCACCGCATACTCGACCCCGCCGATCCGCAACGCCTGGCGGATGCCGGGAAATATCCCGGCGGTCAGCGCCGGCGTCGGCACCGGCGCCACCGCACCGATCATCGCGAACTCGCGGATCCATCCGTTGAACAACATCAACACGTCGGGCAGCGCGTTGCCGGCGTGCGCGGTCAGCAGCTTTTCGTGGGAGGCGGTGGTCGGCAGCGACTGGACATCGACCGGGATGCCGGTCGCCGCGGTGAAACAGGGCATCAGGTGCGGCGAATAATCGCCCTCGTAGCTCATCGCCCATAGCCGGAGCGGCGCGGGCCCCGCCATGCGCCCGCACGCCCCCAGCGCCATCGCCGGGACCATCCCCAGTACCGCGCGGCGCGTCGGCCCGTAATGATCCCCGTCTCCCTGCACCGCCGGACCGTGCCGGATCGGTGCGGGCTACGCCAGCGGCGTTCGAGCCCCAAGTCGCGGAAAGTTCGGGAAAACTCGGTCCGCCGCGTACGGTTGCCAACGGTGCGGTCATGCGTTGTGGCGGCTTGGGGATCGTCCGACGGGGATCGCGCGGCTCCGGGGGACCTTGTCATGACGATCATCACGCGCCGTTACCTCCTGTCCGGGGTGGCGTTCCTTGCCGCCGCTACGGCACAGGCCCAGACCGCCCCCGCGCCCGAACCGGCCACCGAACAGCCCGCAGCCGAAGCCGCCGACGGCAACATCGTCGTCACCGGATCGCGCATCACCCGTCCCGACTATGCCGCGCCCAACCCGGTCGTGTCGTTCGGTGCCGAGGAACTGCGCCAGTCGGGCACGACCAACGTCACCACCTTCCTGCAACGCGTACCCGCGCTCACCAATTCGCTCGACAGCACCCGCACCGCCGGGCGCAGCCAGGGCGACGGCGCGCTGGGGCAGGTCGGGCTGAACCTGCTCGACCTGCGCGGGCTCGGCCCCAACCGGACGCTGGTGCTGGTCAACGGGCGGCGGCATGTCGCCGGCCAGTCGGACACCGCTGCGGTCGACATCAACGCGATCCCGACCGACCTGATCGAGCGCGTCGACGTGCTGACCGGCGCGGCATCGGCGATCTACGGCGCCGACGGTGTGTCGGGCGTGGTCAATTTCGTGCTGCGCCGCGATTTCGACGGGGTGGCGGCGCGCGTGCAGGCGGGCATTTCGGAGCGTGGCGATGCCGGCAACCGCTTCGCCTCGGTCATCGCCGGGCGCAATTTCGCCGACGGGCGCGGCAACCTGACGCTGGCCTATGAATACAACGCCGACGATCCGCTTGCGAACGACGACCGCGACTATCTGGCGCTCGCCCAGCGGCAATATTTCGTCAACACCGACGATTTCGACCCGACCCGACCCGGCAGCTACAAGGTCGCCCCGGCGCGCGACCTGCGCTATCCCTATGGTTCGAACCAGGGTTACGTCGTGATCGGCGACCAGGTGTTCCGCGGCGACGGCGCACGCTACACCCCCGGGCGCATCCTGCTGAACGACGGCTATTCGATCGGCGGCGACGATACGCCGGTCGCGGGCTATGTCGGCGACATCCTGCCGCGCACCGAACGCCATGCGGTCAACGCGCTGGCCCGGTTCGATGTCTCCGACGCCTTCAAGCTGTCGGCCGAGGCGAAGTTCGTGCAGAGCGAGGTGACCAGCTTCAGCGGCTTCGGCGGCAACTATCCCGCGACCATCGCGCTCGACAATCCGTTCATCCCCCTGTCGATCCTGACCGCCGCGCGCGCCGCCAGCCTGACCTCGATCGATGTCAGCCGCAACAATTTCGACATTCCCCGCCGGGGCGAGACCGATCGCCGCCGGACGTGGCGCGGCGTGATCGACGTCAGCGGGCGCATCTCCGACCATGCCGGTTACGACGTGTCCTACACCTATGGCCGCACCGACGTGCGTGCGACCAAGCGCAACGACCGGCTGAACGACCGCTTCCTTGCGGCACTGGATGCGGTGCGCGACGGCAGCGGCCAGATCGTGTGCCGCTCGGCGACCGCGCGTGCGGCGGGGTGCGTGCCGGTCAACACCTTCGGCGGCACCACCGTCGACGGGCGTTCGTTCGACTATTACCTGTTCGATCCGGTCAGCACCGCGCGGATCGAACAGCATGTCGTCAACGCCGCGCTGACCGGCGATTTCGGCCAGTTCTTCGCCCTGCCCGGCGGCCCGGTCGCCTTCGCCGCGGGCGGCGAGTATCGCAGGGAATCGAGCCGCTTCCGCCCGGCGCAGCAACTGCTCGACAACGCCTTCTACCAATATGACGAATATATCATCCCCACGCCCTCGCGCGGCAGCTTCGACGTGTGGGAAGCGTTCGGCGAGCTGAATGCGCCGCTGCTAAAGGAGGTGCCGTTCGCGCACCTGCTGTCGGTCGGCGCGGCCGGGCGCCTGTCGGACTATTCGACGATCGGCTCGACGCGGGCGTGGCAGTTCAATGCGATCTATGCGCCGATCGCCGCGATCACCGTGCGCGGCTCCTATGGCCGGTCGGTCCGCGCGCCGAACATCGGCGAGATCTTCCGCCCGCAGACCGGCACCAGCAACTTCTTCTCCGACCCGTGTTACCTCGCCAACCGCACCCTCGGCACGTCGTTCCGCGCAACAAATTGCCAGACGCTGATTACTGCGGCAGGCGGCAATCCGGCGACCTTCACCGCCGCGAACAATCCCAATGCGACGATCTTCATTCCCGGCACGCAGGAGGGCAACCGCAACCTGCGCCCCGAAGTCGCAAAGACCTGGACCGCGGGCGTCGTGCTGCGCCCCGATGTCGTGCCCGGCCTGTCGATCGCGCTCGACTGGTACGACATCGACCTGACCGATGCGATCAACACCCCTGGTGCCAACACCATCGCCGAACTGTGCGTCGACCAGCCGAGCCTCGAGAATGCCTATTGCGGGGCGATCAGCCGCGCGAACGGCACCGGCTTCATCAATGGTTTCACCGTCCAACCACAGAATGTCGCGTCGTTCCGCACCGCCGGTGCCGAACTCAACATCGCCTATCGCTTCACCACCGCGAATATCGGCAGCTTCGACCTGCGGCTGGTCGGCGGCTATCTCGACCGGCTGGAACAGATCGCGACGCCGGGTGCGGCGACCGAGAACAACGTCGATCAACCGTTCCGCCCGCGCTACACCCTCGCCTTCTCGCCCAGCTGGGAGATCGAGGCGCTGACGCTCAGCTACAATCTGCGCTGGCAGAACGGCGTCCGGCGGTTCGCGCGCTTCGACACCGACAGCACGCCCAACTTCGTCGATCCCCGCTATTTCCGGTACAAGGAACTGTGGAGCCACGACGTACAGGCCCAGGTGCGGGTGAACGACCGCTTCGCCTTCTATGGCGGCGTCAACAACCTGATCGACCAGCGCCCCGATATCGGGTTCGAAACCAACGTGCCGATCTCGCCGATCGGCCGCTATTTCTACGCCGGGGCCCGCATGGGCCTGGGTACGCGCTGACGCTTGATCCACCGGCCGTCAGGCCGCAAGGGGCGGGGATGCAGCATGTCCCCGCCCGCCTTGCGTCGTACGACGTCGTCATTCCCTGCCACAACCGCGCCCATGTCGTCGCCGACGCGGTGGAAAGCGTGCTGGTGCAGGACCATGCGCCCAGCCGGGTGATCGTGGTCGACGACGGATCGACCGACGCCAGCGCGACGGTGATCCGCTCGCTCGCCGCGACGCACGACCGGGTGCAGGCGGTGATCCTGCCGCGCAACGTCGGCGCGTCGCAGGCGCGCAACAGCGGCGTCGCGCTGGCCACCGCCGAATGGGTCGCGTTCCTCGACAGCGACGACGTGTGGCTGCCCGGCGCGGCGCACGCGCTGCTCTGCCCGTCGGCGACCGCCGGCCACGACATCGTCGTCGGCCATTTCGCGCGGGTGGAGGGCGACGCCGCCCACACCGCGCCCGAATGCGGCTGGGACGGCGGCTGCATCGGCGACGGCCTTGCCAGCGGCGGCGTGATCGGCCCGAGCTGGTCGGTGGTCCGCCGCAACGTGGTGGAGCGGGTGCACGGCTTCGACCCCAGCTTCCACAACTGCAACGACTGGGATTTCTACACCCGCGCCGCGGCGGCGGGCGCGCGCTTCGTGCGGCTCGACACCTGCGTCGCGCAGTATCGCACCGTGGCGGGCAGCCGGCTGGTCAACGACACCGCGATCGGCGAACGCAACGCGCAGCGCGTCCTGGCGCATCCCTTCCTCGCCGCCTACCGCCCGGCGCTGATCGCCTGAGGCAACGCCAACGTCACCCGCAGCCCGGGCCGGCTGTTCTCAACCGTCATCGTCGCCCCCAGCCGCTCCGCCGCCGAGCGTACGATCGCGAAGCCGAGGCCGCTGCCCTCGCTGTCGCGGCTGGTCGACAACCGGGTGAAGCGCTGCCCCAGCCGCGCCAGATCGCCCTCGGGCAGGCCCGGTCCGTCGTCGGCGACGATCAGCACCGCGCCGTCGCCGCGCGCTTCCGCCACGATGCTCACCTGCCCGCCGCGCCCATTGTAGCGGATGGCGTTGTCGAGCAGGTTCGACAGGATTTCGAACAGCAGCGTGCGGTGGCTGGCGATCGCGAGCGCCTCGGGTGCGTCGAGATGCACGTCGACCCCGGCATCGATCGCCTGCGCGATGCGGCGGTTGATGACCGCGATCGCCACCTCGCGCACGTCGACCCGTTCGAACGGCGGCGAGCTGCCCGTTTCCTCGGCTCGCGCCAGCGCCAGCAGCTGCTTGACCAGATGCTCCAGCCGGTCGGCGGCATCGGCGATCTCGCCAAGTGCGGTGCGCTCGCCGCGCCGGGCCAGCGCCACCTGCACCTTCAGCACCGCCAGCGGCGTGCGCATCTGGTGCGAGGCATCGGCGGTGAAGCGCCGCATCCCCGCCGTCGCGCTGTCGAGCCGGGCGAGGAGATGGTCGAACGCCTGCGCCAGCGGCATCAGCTCGATCGGCAGCGGCCCGGTGTCGAGCGGCGACAGGTCGGGGGTGGCGCGGGTATCGCGCGCCGCCACCGCGCCGCGCAGCCGCGACAGCGGTTTCAGGCTCCACGCCAGCGCCGGCCGGATCAGCAGCATCGCCACCCCGACCAGCAGGATTTCGCCGACCAGCAACGCGACCAGCAATTTGCGTTGCAACGCGTGGCGCCCGTCCAGCGTCTCGGCGACCTGCACCACCACCGGCTGCGCGATGCGCGGCAGCGACCGGCGTACCTCGGCGATGCGGATCGGCTGTTCGTTATAGCTGGCATAGCGGAAGCGCGGCGTATCGATCGCCAGGTCGGCGGGCCGTGGCGCCGACAGGTCGGCATAGCCGGTCAGCAACCGGTCGCCGACCGCGATCCGGTAATAGACATTGTCGCGTTCGCTATTCTCCAGCATCCCGAACGCGGCGGCGGGCAGGTCCATCGTCACCTCGCCGCGTTCGACCTGCACCGTTTCGGCGATCGCGCCCAGCGCGCCGCCCAGCACCCGGTCGTTGGTCCGCCGCACGACATCGGCGATCAGCGTCGCCCCGGCCAGCCCCAGCAGCACCGCGATGCCGATCAGCGGCGCGAGCATCGCCGCCAGCAACCGGGTGCGCAGCGCCAGTGCCGTACCGCGCGCGCCAGCCGTTGCGGTGCCGGCCCGCTCCCCCTCAACCGGCATCGAGGAGATAGCCGACGCCGCGCACGGTACGGATCGCGGGACCGTCGGGGGCCAGCTTGCCGCGCAGGCGGGTGATGTTCACCTCGATCGCATTGGGACCGACCGGATCGTCATAGCCGAACACTTCGGATTGCAGCGTCTCGCGCGGCACGATCTGTCCGGCGCGCGTCGCCAGCGCGTCGAGCACCGCCCATTCGCGCCGCCGCAGGTCGAGCACCCGCTCCCCCACCCGCGCCTGTGCCCGCGACCGGTCGAGCGTCAGCGTGCCGATCACCAGTTCGGGGGTCGGATCGCCGCCGCGCCTGCGCCCCAGCGCGCGGATGCGGGCCTCCAGCTCCTCGGGCGCGAAGGGCTTGCGCAGATAATCGTCGGCGCCGAGGTCCAGCCCACGCACCCGGTCGTCCAGCGCATCGCGCGCGGTCAGCATCAGCACCGGCACCCGGTCGCCGCGCCGCCTGAGCGCCTGCAACACCGCGAACCCGTCGATGTCGGGCAGCCCGACGTCGAGGATGGTCAGCGCATAGGGCTCGTCCGACAGCACCATCAGCGCATCCTCGCCGGTCGCGACGTGATCGACCGCATGGCCCGCCGCGCGCAGCAGCGCGACGATGCCGCGCGCAAGCGCCGCATCGTCCTCGACGATCAATATCCGCATCGTGCGGCCGATCCGTGAAAGGCGGATGACAGGTTCGATCCATAGGCCATGGGTGCGAGCTTACCTGAACCCAGAGGCGGGAAGCGAGAGGACCTGAAATGAAACGTCGCCTGATCCTGTTGTCCATCCTGATCGCTGCGAGTGCCCCGGCACTGGCGCAACGCCCGGCCGGCTATCCGCGCTCCTACGACGCGCTGGTCGCCGCGGCGCGGGCGGAAGGCGGCGTGCGCGTCTATGGCAATGCCGATGCGTCGGCGATGGCGCCGCTGATCGCCGCCTTCCGCCGGACCTGGCCGGGCGTCACCGTCCGCTACGACGACCTCGAGTCGCGCGAAATCTACCGCCGCGTCGTGAACGAGGCGCGGACCCATGCCCCCGGTGCCGACCTCGTCTGGTCGTCGGGCATGGATCTGCAGGCGAAGCTCATCAACGACGGCTTCGCCCAGGCGTATCTCAGCCCCGAGAAACCCGCGCTGCCGGCCAACGCGGTGTGGAAGAACATGGGCTATGGCGTCACCACCGAACCCGTCGCCTTCGTCTACAACCGGCGGCTGATCCCCCCGGCCCGGGTTCCGCGCACGCACGAGGCGTTCGAGGCGCTGTTGCGGACGCGGCGCGCGGCGCTGACCGGCAAGGTCGCGACCTACGACCCGGCGCGCTCGAACGTCGGCTATCTCTATCTGGCGGAGGATTTCGCGATCACCCGCGACACCCGTTCGCTGGTGCAGGCGATGGCGGCGACGCGGCCATGGCTGTCGCCGACCACCGAACCGATGCTCGACGCGGTCGCCGATGGCCGGGTGGCGATCGCCTATAACGTCGTCGGTCCCTATGCGCTGACGCGGGCGCAGCGCGACCCGCGCATCGGCGTGGTCTTTCCGCGCGACTACACCATCGTCGCCTCGCGCGTCGCCTTCATCGCCCGCGACGCGCGGCGTCCGGCGGCGGCGAAGCTGTTCCTCGACTTCCTGCTGTCGCGCACCGGCCAGACGCTGCTGGCGAGGCAATGGTTGCTGCCGGTGCGCAGCGACGTGCGCGCGCCCCGCCTGTCCGCCGAACAACAGCGCCCGATCCGCGTGGGCCCACAGCTTCTCGTCAATCTCGACACGATCATGCGCCGCCGCTTCCTCGCCGACTGGCGCGCGATCCTGACTGAAGGAAACCGATGATGACCCCGTTCCGTAGCGGTTGCGCGATCGCCGCGCTGATCTGTGCGACGCCCGCGCTGGCCCAGACGCCGACCCAGGAAGAGCTGGCGGCACTGGTAAAGGCGCAGTCGGCCGAGATCGCGGCCCTGCGCGCCCGGCTCGACCGGCTGGAGGGCGCGCCGACCGCCGCCGCCGGGCCGGCGCCGACCCCCGCCCCCGCGACCCCGCCCGTCGTGCTGGCCCAGACCCCATCGCAGTCCGGCGGCAACGTCACCAGCCCGTTCGCGCCGCAGCTGGTGCCCCCCGGCCCCGCCGAGCGCGACGTGGCGCAGGCGCGACAGGCCAATGCCGCCGGCGTCACCACCGAATGGGGCGCGGGGCTTCCCGTCTTCCACTCGGCCGACGGCGTCTACACCTTCAAGCCACGCGGGCGCATCCTGACCGATGTCAGCTCGACCTTCGGCTCCGACTATACCGCCCGCAACATCACGACGACCGGCATGCGCGCGCTGCGCCTCGGCCTCGAAGGCGGGGTCGGCACGCATTTCTTCTACCAGTTCGAAAGCGACTTTTCGGAGAACGAGGTCGATATCGTCACCGCGTTCATCGGCTGGCGCAACCGGATCGCGCCGGGCATCGACTATGACGTCCGCGCCGGCCACCTGTTCAACGATCGCGGGTTCGAAGGATCGACCGGGTCCGATTCGACGCCGTTCATGGAACGCACCGTCGTGTCGACCGCGATCATCCCGCAGCGCGGCTTCTATGGCGTCGGCATCATGCCGCGCCTGTTCTGGAAGACCGGCCACGCATCGCTGACCGTCACCGGCGACCGGATCGACGGCAATCAGGGCGGCAACGACAGTCGCACCGTGCTGGCGCGCGCGCACTGGAACCCGGTCAAGACCGACAACAGCGTCCTGCATCTGGGCGTCTGGGGCTTCGACGAAGGGCTCGCCGCCGGCGCCACGACCCTTACCCGCAACACCGTGATCGGCGGGCGCTTCAACGGCGCGCTGCGCGTGTCGTCGGGGGCGCTGACCGGCGGCACCGGCACCACCGGCTATGGCGCGGAACTGGGCGGCTATGTCGGTCCGGTGTGGCTGATGGCCGAAGCCGGACAGCGCCATGCGCGCCTCGACGCCGGCCGCCCCGATTTCGTCAGCAAGGCGTGGAGCCTGTCGGGCGGGTGGTTCCTGACCGGCGACCTGCCGCCCTACAACCCGCGTCTCGGCAGCTTCGGCCAGCCGCGCGTGCTGCGCCCGATCTTCGAAGGGGGGCCGGGCGCGATCGAACTGACCGCCCGCTACGAGAATCTCGATTACACCGACCTGCTGACTGGTGGACAGGGCTGGGCGGCGACGATCGGCGCCAACTGGTATCTCAACAGCTTCACGCGGTTCCAGGCCAATCTGGTCCACTGGAACACCGACAATCGCGCCGGCGCCCTTGTCGGGCCCGATGACGGCCAGACCGTCATGACCCGCATCGCCGTCACCTTCTGACCTCCCCGGGGAGCTTACCCATGGATCTCGCCCTGCTCGGCTTCCTGATGGTCGCCACCTTCATGACGCTCATCATGACCAAGCGGATGACCCCGCTGGTCGCGCTGATCGTCGTGCCCACGCTCTTCGCGCTACTCGCCGGTTTCGCCAGCGGCATCGGCGACATGATGATCGACGGCATCAAGAACCTCGCCCCGACCGGCGTGATGCTGCTGTTTGCCATCCTGTTCTTCTCGATCATGACCGATACCGGGCTGTTCGACCCGCTGGTCAACCGGCTGTTGCGCGTGGTGCACGGCGATCCGATGCTGATCCTGATCGGCACGGTCGTGCTGTGCGCGATCGTCAGCTTGGATGGCGATGGCTCCACGACCTACATCATCACCATCGCCGCGCTGCTGCCGCTCTACAAACGCTACGACATGAACCGGCTGTACCTGTGCTGCCTGCTCATGAGCACCAGCGGCATCATGAACCTGACGCCATGGGGCGGCCCGACCGCGCGTGCGGCCAGCGCGCTGAAGCTCGATCCCGCCACGCTGTTCCTGCCGCTGATCCCCGGCATGATCGTCGGCCTCGCCTTCCTGATCGGCCTCGCCATCTGGTTCGGGCGCAAGGAACGCCGCCGCATCGGCCATGTGAAGGCCAACGGCCCGACGACCTTCACCGGCATGGCGGTGTCGCAATTTCCCGAAGCGCGCCGCTATCGCCTGCGCTGGTTCAACGGCGCGCTGACGCTCGCGCTGATCGCGGGCCTCGTGTCGGGCATCCTGCCGCTGTCGGTGCTGATGATGCTGGCATTTGCGGTGGCCATGATCGTCAACTATCCGCAGGTCGCCGAACAGAAGGAACGCATCGCCGCGCATGCCGGCAACGTGCTGTCGGTCGTGTCGCTGATCTTCGCCGCGGGCATCTTCACCGGCATCCTGTCGGGCACCGGCATGGTGGAGGCGATGAGCAAGGAAGTCGTCGGCTTCATCCCGCCCGCGCTGGGCCCCTACATGGCGCCGATCACCGCCGCGCTCTCGCTGCCGTTCACCTTCTTCATCTCGAACGACGCCTTCTATTTCGGGATGCTGCCGATCCTCGCCGAGGCGGGCGCGCATTACGGCGTGTCGCCGATGGCGATCGCGCGCGCGTCGCTGATGGGACAGCCGGTCCACCTGCTCAGCCCGCTGGTGCCCTCCACCTACCTGCTGGTCAGCCTTGCCGGCATCGATCTCGCCGATCATCAACGATTTACGCTGATACCGGCAACGGCGGTCTGTGTTGTGATGACGCTTGTCGGTATGGCGGTACTCGCCTTCCCTTTCGTGAGCTGATTTGATGACCGAACTCTGGAACCATATCGTCGCGGACTTCGCCAATATCGGCAGTCCGTCCGCCCTCGCCGCCTTCACCCAGGTCGTGCTGATCGACATCATGCTGGCGGCGGACAATGCCATCGTCGTCGGCGCGCTGGCCGCCGGCCTGCCGCCGGCGATGCGCCGCAAGGTCATCCTGATCGGCGTCGGCGCCGCGCTGGTCCTGCGCGTCGCCTTCGCCCTCGTCGTGACGCAGCTGCTGCAGGTCACCGGCCTCGTCTTCGCCGGCGGTCTGCTGCTGGTATGGGTCGCGTGGAAGATGTGGCGCGAACTGCGCGACCATAACGATGCCACGGGCGAGGAGACCGCGCTGAAGGCCGCCGCGCCGCGCAGCTTCGCCAGCGCCGCCTGGGCGGTCGCCGTCGCCGACGTCAGCATGAGCCTCGACAACGTGCTCGCCGTCGCCGGTGCCGCGCGCGACCATCCCGGCATCCTCGCCGTCGGGCTGATCCTGTCGGTCGCATTGATGGGCATCGCCGCCAACGTGCTGGCGCGCGTGATCGAACGCTATCGCTGGGTCGCCTATATCGGCCTTGCCGTCATCGTCTATGTCGCCTGCCGCATGATCTACGAAGGGCTGACCGATCCGGCCCGCGGCATCCTGCCTTTCTTCACCTGACACTGGAGTATCCGGATGACGCCTTCGATGCCGCTGGTCCTGCTGCCCGCCATGGGCTGTGACGGACAATTATGGGCGCGGCAGATCGTCGATCTGGGCGACGTGGCCCATCCGGAACTCGGCGACCTGACCGTCGACGATACGCTGGCAAGGATGGCGGCGCGGGTGCTGGCCCACGCCCCGCCGCGCTTCGCCGTCGCCGGCGTCAGCCTGGGCGGCTATGTCGCGCTGGAGATGGTGCGGCAGGCGCCCGAGCGGATCGCACGCATCACCCTGTTCGGCACGCGCGCCACGCTGGCGATGCGCCCGCGGACTATGGGCGAACAGGGGCTGCTCGCCACCGCGCCACATGCCGACCCGGCGCTCACCCCGATCGTCAGCGGACCCGTCCAGGCGATGGCCGAACGCGTCGGGCCCGAGGTGTTCGAACGCCAGCAGCACGCGCTGCTCGCCCGGCCCGACCTCGACGCCGCGATCGAGGCGGTGCGGGTGCCGGCACTGGTCGCGGTCGGCGACCGCGACCGCATCTGCCTGCCCGAGGATGCGCAGGCGCTTGCCGATCGCATCCCCGGTGCCCGCTTCCACATCCTGCGCAACTGCGGCCATCTGGCCCCGATGGAGCGGGGCGGAGAGGTCACGATGCTGCTGCGCGCGTGGTTGCAGGATGGTGCGGTCCGCGGGCGGTGACTCAATCGAAGCCAGAACCGTTCGTCCTGAGTAGCCGCTGAGCTTGTCGAAGCGGCGTATCGAAGGACTGCCACAAATGCTTCGATACGGGTCTTCGACTGCGCCCAGCCCCTACTCAGCACGAACGGTTTGGTTTTGATGTCCCGTCCATTCGGCTCCCCATGCGTACCGATCGACTTTTCCGCCAAGTGTGAACGAGACAATCGCTTATCGGTATACCCGCTTACCCGCTAGTCTGTCGGCCATAGCAATGGAGAGCCGATAATGGACGCGAAGACCGGAGAGATGAGCGGCTGCCCGATCCACCAACCGAACACGGTTCGGTCGCTGGTGGGCCGCACCAACCGCGACTGGTGGCCCGATGCGCTGCCGCTGGAAGTGCTCAACCAGGGCGGCACCTCGCCCGACCCGATGGGGCATGAATTCGACTATGCCGAAGCGTTCCAACAGCTCGACTATGCCGCGCTGAAGGCCGACCTGACCGCGCTGATGACCGACAGCCAGCCATGGTGGCCGGCGGATTACGGCAATTACGGCGGCCTGTTCATCCGCATGGCATGGCACGCGGCGGGCACGTACCGCACCGCCGACGGTCGCGGCGGCGCGAACAGCGGGCAGCAGCGCTTCGCCCCGCTCAATTCGTGGCCGGACAACGGCAACCTCGACAAGGCACGTCGCCTGTTGTGGCCGATCAAGCAGAAATACGGCAAGAACATCAGCTGGGCCGACCTGTTCATCCTCGCGGGCAACGTCGCGATCGAGAATATGGGCGGACCGGTGTTCGGCTTCGGCGGCGGTCGGCGCGACGTGTTCGAACCCGAAAAGGACATCTACTGGGGTTCGGAAGAACAGTTCGTCGGCCATCCCGACAACAAGACCCGCATCCTGCCCGAGGAAGAACTGGAGCTGGAACAGCCGCTGGCCGCGATCCAGATGGGCCTGATCTACGTCAATCCGGAAGGTCCCGGTGGCGTGCCCGACGCGATGCAGTCGGCGCGCGACATCAAGGAAACCTTTGCCCGGATGGCGATGAACGTCGAGGAAACCGTTGCGCTGACCGCCGGCGGGCACACCTTCGGCAAGGCGCATGGTGCCGGCGATCCGACGATGGTCGGCGACGCGCCCGAGGGTGCCGACATTTCGCTGATGGGCCTCGGCTGGACCAACAGCTTCGAAAGCGGCTTTGGCGAGCACACGACCACCAGCGGCATCGAGGGCGCGTGGGTGAACACCCCCACCGAATGGTCGGGCAATTATTTCCGCCTGCTGCTCGATTACGAGTACGAACTGGTGCGCAGCCCGGCGGGCGCCAAGCAGTGGCAGCCGATCGACCAGCGCGAGGAGGACATGGCCCCGGCGGCGCATGACCCGAACCTGCGCGTGCCGACGATGATGACCACTGCCGACATGGCGCTGAAGGTCGATCCCGAGATGCGCGCCATTTCGGAGAAGTTCCGCCACGACCATGAAGCGTTCAAGGACGCCTTCGCGCGGGCCTGGTTCAAACTCACGCACCGCGACATGGGGCCGAAGATCCGTTACCTCGGGCCGGAAGTGCCGGAGGAAACGCTGATCTGGCAGGACCCGGTCCCCGCCGGCACCGCACCGTCCGACGGCGACGTCGCCGCATTCAAGTCGGCAATCCTGAACGCGGGCTTCTCGATAGGCCAGCTGGTCAAGACCGCCTGGGCATCGGCATCGACCTATCGCCGCTCCGACCATCGCGGTGGCGCCAACGGTGCGCGTATCGCCCTCGAACCGCAGCGCGGTTGGAAGGTGAACGAGCCCGAGGAACTGTCGCAGGTCTTGGCGAAGATCGAGGAACTGCGCGGCAACCTGTCGCTCGCCGATGCGATCGTGCTGGCGGGCAGCGCGGCGGTGGAGCAGGCGGCAAAGGACGCCGGCTTCGCGGTCGAGGTGCCCTTCACCGGCGGTCGCGGCGACGCGACGCAGGACTGGACCGATGCCGACAGCTTCGCGGTGATGGAACCGGTCGCCGATGGCTTCCGCAACTACCTCAAGACCAAGCACAGCGTGAAGACCGAGGAGCTGCTGCTCGACCGCGCGTCGCTGCTCGGCCTGTCGGTGCCCGAAATGACCGTGCTGGTCGGCGGCCTGCGCGTGCTGGGTGCCAACTACAACGACGCACCCGAAGGCGTGTTCACCGACCGCAAGGGGCAGCTGACCAACGACTTCTTCGTCAACCTGCTGGGCAACGACACCTTCTGGAAGGTGGTCGACACCAGCGCGGACGAAGAGTTCATCGGCTATGACCGGGCCGGGCAGCACGAACGCTGGCGCGCGACGCGCACCGACCTGATCTTCGGGTCGAACAGCCAGCTGCGCGCGGTGGCCGAGGTCTATGCCGAGACGGGGCACGAGGAAAAGTTCGTCCGTGATTTCGTCGCGGCCTGGACCAAGGTGATGAACGCGGACCGTTTCGACGTGCCGCAGAACCATGACAGCGTGCAGCCGGTCGGCGTCGCCGAACCCGCCTGAGCGCAGAACCCGGTTTGAAGGGGCGGCGTGGGAGCGATCCTGCGCCGCCTTTTCGTTACGCGCGCTGCTTCGCGATCCGGCGGGCAGGCAACACTGCGCCCGGGCGCCCGAACAGATAGCCCTGCGCCAGCAGGCACCCTTCGGCCTGCACCATCCGCCGCTGCTGTTCGGTCTCCACCCCTTCGGCGACGACGGGGAGCTTCAGCCCCTTGCCCAGCCCGGCGACGGCGCGGACGATCGATAGCGCCGCCTCGTCCTCGTGCATGGCCGATACGAAGCTGCGATCGATCTTGATCTTGTCGAACGGGAAATGGCGCAGGTTGCTGAGCGAGGAATAGCCGGTGCCGAAATCGTCCATCGCGATGCGCACGCCCAAGGCCCGGATCTCGCGCAGTATTGCCAGCGACGTTTCCCGATCGCGCAGCAGCGCGGTCTCGGTGATCTCCAGCTCGAGCCGCGCGGGATCGAACCCGTTGTCGTCCAGCACCGCACGCACCAGTTCGGGCAGCGAAGGCAGGCGCAGCTGGACCGGCGACACGTTCACCGCCAGCGACAGTTGCGACGGCCACAGCGCTGCCTCGCGACATGCCTGTCGCAGCACCCATTCGCCGATCGCGCCGATCGTCCCCGCTTCCTCGGCGACCGGAATGAACAGCGCTGGGGACACCGCGCCACGGGCCGGATGCGTCCAGCGCAACAGCGCCTCGTAACCGACGACGTCGCCGGTCGCCGTCGCCACCAGCGGCTGGTACACCAGCCGCAACTGGTCGCGGCAGATCGCATGGCGCAGGTCGTGTTCGAGGCTCTGCCGCTCGCGCGCATCGCGGTCCATCACCGCGTCGAAGAACGACGCCCGGCCGCGTCCGTCCTCCTTCGCCCGCGTCAACGCGACGCTCGCATTGTGGCGCAGCGTTTCCGGATCGGTCCCGTCGCGCGGGAAGGTGACGACGCCCAGGCTGCACCCGATCGCCGTCGGATCGCGCGCGGAGTCCATCTCGGCGGCAAGGCTCGCCGCGACATGGGCGGCAAGGCGGCGGGTATCGTCGAGCGACCCGATCTGGCGCTGCAGGACGACGAACTCGTCCCCGCCGATCCGTGCCACCATGTCCTGCGCGCCGATCGCCTGTTCGAGGATGCGGGCAACGCGGATCAGGATCGCGTCGCCCGCGCCATGGCCGAACAGGTCGTTGACCGCCCGGAACCGGTCGAGATCGATCGCCATCATCCCGAACGGGACGCCCGATCGCACCGCGGCAGCCAGCGCGCCGTCGCACGCGGCGCGATTGGCGAGTCCGGTCAGCGTATCGTGCGACGCCAGATGCGCGATCGCCCGCTCGGCACGGCCGGTTTCCGTCAGGTCGCGCAGCGCGATGACGGTTGCGGCCCGCCCGCGATATTCGATCGTGCGCGCGGTGAGTTCGACCAGTTGGTCCTCGATCGTGCTGCCGGTGATCCGGGTGCGGAGGCTCTCGCCCGGCGAAAGACCGGCCGCATCCGCCGTTTCGAACCAGCATGCCACCGACGTCCAGATCACCTCGCCGCGCGATACGCCCAGCAGCGCGCAGGCCCGCTCGTTCGCTTCGAGGATGCGGTCGTCGCCGGTAATCAGCAACCCTTCGGACGTCGCATCGGCCAGCCCGCGCAGGTCGGTCAGGAACCGGTCGAGCACCGATGCCGCCGCCGTACCTGCAACCAGCAGGAACGATGCGCCGACGACCCAGTAGAGCAGCCATGCGGTATCATTGCCGCCCCGTGCCGTGCCGTGACCATGGTCGATGACTGCCGCGGACATCGCGACGAAATGCAGGAATATCGTCGTCAGCACCATGCCCGCCGCCGGCAGGTAGATTCGCCGGCTTCCTCTGCCGCGCACGAACAGCGCGAATGCCGCCGACAGCGCCAGCCAGCCGAGCGACGCCGCGACGGCGACCGGACGAATATCGGTGGCGACGACCGCCGGATGCCGGATCGCCGCCATGCCGGTCAGGTGCATGCCGACGATTCCGCCGGTCGCGATCGCACCGCAGAGCGACGCGACCACGATACCGCCCGAACGGCGTAGCAACGCGAAGGCAAGGGCGAACGCCCCCGCCGCGATCAACGCGGACAATGCGGTGAGCGACTGATCGAACTGCAACCGGTCGGCGCTGCGATAGGCGATCATCGAAATGAAATGCGTGGACCAGACGCCGGCCCCGGCCGTGATCGCCGCCGATGCCAGCCAGAACCGGCGGCGTCCGATCACGCATTCGAACGCGCGCTGCAACTGGGTGAAGATCGACAGGGCGGCGACGATGCAGATCACCAGCGCCATCAGGACGATCGTCGAGTCGTGACGCGCGGCCACGTGGTCGATCAGATACGACATTCGGACCGATCCCCCTCCGGCGCGGCGCTAGGCCGGCAGGGGTAGGTCCCGGCCATTAATGTTCGGTATATGGAAATGACGCGCGGCGCGCGGCATTTTACGGAATGCCTCGCGCCCCACCGGTAAGTCTCGGGAAACGCCCACATCCTTGCAAGAGCAGATCGGCCCATGCGATCGATCGCAAAGGACCCGATCCACTTTTGTTGAGCGCAGGGATCCTATTTAGAATATGTACCAATCTATTCCTTTATTACTATTGGTTGGCCTTCGATAAATAACTACGTATCTATTGCAATTGTTCAACCTGTTTTTCTTGGTCTGTTTTCAGTATCGACGACAATTGTGCTATCGACCTCGAGTAATCTGCGAACATGCAGGATGCCGGGGGAATAATCGTGAACAAGATACGCTGCGCCGCCTCGATCGTTCTCGGCATCGGCACGGCCACCGCCGCGCTCGCCGCCGAGCCGCAGGGGGCGGCGACGCCGGTGGACGCCGCCTCGACCGCCGCCGTGCCGACCACGATCACCCTCGCCGCGGGCGCCGCCGCCACGGCGTACAAGGCGCCGGCAAACGCCCGCTACTGCTTCCGCACGGAGCATCCGGGGTGGTTCATCCGCAGGACGGTGTGCAAGACCCGCACCGACTGGCAGGCCAGCGGCGTCGACCTGAAGGCAGCGCTGGCCGGCCGCTGACGATGCGGATGGTCGTCGCCGGCCATGGGATCGGGGATCGCGGCAACGTCGCCCGGCGTACCCATGCCGAAAGCGATTGCACCAAATCCGTCCGATAGCGTTATCTTCCCGTCGGGACGTGTCACGCGTCCACAGCGCCCGTCATGCAGACGGTGGGAAGGAAGAATCGATCCATGGCGGAGCCATCCGAACTCGAACTGTCGCGCCGCGGCGTGCTGACCGGCGGGGCAGCGACCGCCGCGCTGGTCGCCGCGCCCCTGCCCGCCACCGCGCAGGCGCCCGCTCCCGCCGCGTCTGCGCCGACGATGCCGGTGCGGCTGAACGTCAACGGACAGGTTCGCGAACTGACGCTGGACACGCGCACCACGCTGCTCGACGCATTGCGCGAACATCTCCACCTGACCGGCACGAAGAAGGGCTGCGACCATGGCCAGTGCGGTGCCTGCACGGTGATGGTCGACGGCAAGCGGATCAATAGCTGCCTGACGCTGGCGGTGATGCACGATGGCGACCGGGTGACTACGATCGAGGGGCTCGGCACGCCCGAGAAGCTGCACCCGATGCAGGCGGCATTCGTCAAGCATGACGGGTATCAGTGCGGTTACTGCACGCCGGGCCAGATCTGTTCGGCCGTGGCGGTGCTCGACGAGATCAGGCGCGGCATTCCCAGCCATGTGCAGGCCGACCTGACCGCGAAGCCACGCGCCACCAACATGGAAATGCGCGAGCGGATGAGCGGCAACATCTGCCGCTGCGGTGCCTATTCCAACATCGCCGATGCCATGGCGGAGGTCGCAGGCGCATGAGAGCATTCACCTACGAGCGCGCCACGGACCCGGTCGAGGCCGCCCGGATCGTCGCATCGCGCCCCGGCGCGAGATTCATCGCCGGCGGCACCAACCTGCTCGACCTGATGAAGATCGAGGTCGAGACGCCGACCCATCTGGTCGATGTGCAGGACCTCAAGCTCGACCGGATCGAGAAGACCCGCGACGGCGGGCTGCGCATCGGTGCGCTGGTCACCAACACCGACCTTGCCGCCGACGAACGGGTGCGGCGCGACTATGGCGTGCTGACCCGCGCGATCGTCGCGGGGGCCAGCGGACAGCTGCGCAACAAGGCGTCGACCGCCGGCAATCTGCTCCAGCGCACCCGCTGCCCCTATTTCTACGACACCAACATGGCCTGCAACAAGCGCAAGCCGGGGTCGGGCTGCGCCGCGATCGGCGGCTATTCGCGCCAGCTGGGCGTGATCGGCGTGTCGAACGACTGTATCGCGACCTTTCCCGGCGACATGGCGGTGGCGATGCGGGTGCTGGACGCGGTGGTCGAGACCGTCGATGGTCAGGGCCAGCGCCGCTCGATCGCGATCGCCGATTTCCACCGCCTGTGGGGCGACCGGCCCGATCTCGACACCGTGCTCAAACCCGGCGAACTGATTACCGCCGTCACCCTGCCCCGCCCGATCGGCGGCAGGCATTTCTACGAAAAGGTCCGCGACCGCGCCTCCTATGCCTATGCACTGGTGTCGGTCGCGGCGGTGATCCAGCGCGACGGCACCGGGCGCGTGGCGTTCGGCGGGGTCGCGCCGCGGCCATGGCGGGTCGAGGCGGCGGACGCGCTGTTGCCGCAAGGCGCCGCCGCCGTCACCGCCCGCGCGTTTCAGGGGGCGACGCCGACCAAGGACAATGCCTTCAAGCTGCCGCTCGCCACGCGTGCGCTCGCTTCCGTCATCGCGCAAGCCGCCGACCAGAACAGGGCCTGATCCCATGAAGTTCGATTCCCCCGCCGGGACCAACCCGATCGATCGCAAACAGGCGGTTGGCCGCGCGCTGCCGCGCATCGACGGTCCGCTCAAGACCACCGGCCTCGCCCCCTATGCCTATGAACATCACCGAGAGGTCGCCGACCCCGCCTATGGTGCGATCGTCGGGGCGGGCGTGGCGAAGGGTACGATCCGATCGATCGACACCAGCGCCGCGCGCGCCGCGCCGGGCGTACTGGCGATCGTCACCGCGCAGGACGCCGGCAAGCTCGGCAAGGGCAAGATGAACACGGTCAAGCTGCTCGCCGGGCCGGATGTCGACCATTATCATCAGGCGGTGGCCGTGGTCGTCGCCGAGACGTTCGAACAGGCGCGCGCCGCCGCCGCGCTGGTCCGCGTCGACTATGCCCGCGCGAAGGGCCGGTTCGACCTCGACGAAGCGCTCAGGACCGCCAAACCGGCCCCCGGCGACGATGGCGAGGCCCGCGTCGGCAGCTTCGAAAGCGCCTATGCCGCCGCGCCGGTGAAGCTCGACGCCGAATACACCACGCCGGACCACACCCATGCGATGATGGAGCCGTTCGCCTCGATCGCCGCATGGAATGGCGACCAACTCACCGTCTGGACGTCGAACCAGATGATCGACTGGGGGCGCGGCGACCTGGCGACGACGCTGGGCATCCCCAAGGACAAGGTGACGTTGCTGTCGCCCTATGTCGGCGGCGGGTTCGGCGGAAAGCTGTTCCTGCGCGCCGATGCGGTGCTGGCGGCGCTGGGCGCGAAGGCGGCGCAGCGGCCGGTCAAGCTCGCGATGACGCGCCCGATGATGGCGAACAACGCGACCCATCGCCCCGCCACCCGCCAGCGCATCCGGCTGGGCGTGACGCGCGACGGCACCCTCACCGCGATCGGCCACGAAAGCGGATCGGGCGACCAGCAGGGTGGCGGACCCGAAGTAGCGGTCAACCAGACCAAGCTGCTCTATGCCGGCGCGAACCGGCTGGCGGCGATGCGCCTCGCGGTGCTCGACCTGCCCGAGGGCAATGCGATGCGCGCGCCGGGCGAGGCGCCGGGGATGATGGCGCTCGAAGTCGCGATGGACGAGATGGCGGAAAAGCTGGGCATGGACCCGATCGCCTTTCGCGTGAAGAACGACACGCAGGTCGATCCCGCCCAGCCGGACAAGCGCTTCTCGCAACGCCAGCTGGTCCGCTGCCTGACCGAAGGTGCCGACCGGTTCGGCTGGGCCAAACGTACGCCCAGGCCCGCACAGGTGCGCGACGGCAAGTGGCTGGTCGGCATGGGTGTCGCCGCCGCCTTTCGCAACCACCTCAACATGGCATCCGGCGCGCGCGTGCGGCTGTCGCAGGACGGACGGGTCACGGTCGAAACCGACATGACCGATATCGGCACCGGCAGCTACACGATCATCGCCCAGACCGCCGCCGAGATGATGGGCGTACCGGTCGATGCGGTCGAGGTACGGCTGGGCAACTCGTCCTATCCCGTCTCGGCGGGATCGGGGGGGCAATGGGGTGCGGCCAACGCCACCGCGGGTGTCTATGCCGCCTGCGTCAAGCTGCGGGAACAGGTGGTGCAGCGGCTGGGGCTGGGCGCCGATGCGGTGTTCGCCGATCGTCGCGTGACCGCCGGCGGCCGGACGGTGGCGCTGCGTGACGCGGCGGCGCAGGGGCCGCTCAGCGCCGAGGACAGGATCGAATTCGGCGACTTCAGCAAGCAGTATCAGTTCGCCACCTTCGGCGCGCATTTCGTCGAGGTCGCGGTCGATGCCTATACCGGCGTCACCCGCCTGCGCCGGATGCTGGCCGTGTGTGCCGCCGGTCGGATCATCAATCCCGTGTCGGCACGCAGCCAGGTGATCGGCGCGATGACGATGGGCGTCGGATCGGCGCTGATGGAGGAACTGGCGGTCGACAAGCGCTTCGGCCTGTTCGTCAATCACGACCTCGCCAGCTACGAAGTCCCGGTCCATGCCGACATCCCGCATCAGGAGGTCGTGTTCCTCGACGAAGCCGATGACAAGGCAAACCCGATGAAGGCCAAGGGTGTCGGCGAACTGGGCCTGTGTGGCGTGGGAGCCGCCGTCGCCAACGCGGTCTACAACGCCACCGGCGTCCGCGTCCGCGATTACCCGATCACGCTCGACAAATATCTCGACCGCCTGCCCGCCATCGCATGACGATCGGATCCGGACAGGCGGGATCGCGACCCGACAGGTCCCTGTCGTCACCCCGGACCTGTTCCGGGGTGACGGGAATGATGGCGCCGTAAACCCGGCCGACGTCGCTCAACCGGTCCGGTCGTCGCGGCCACACGTCACGTCGCCGGTCCCGACCCGGTTGACGGTACAGCGGGCATTCGCGCCGAGCGTCGCCGATCCGCTGCCGACCAGCGTGACCTGCACCGGTCCGTCGATATCGGCGGCGACGCCCCCCGAACCCGCGATCGATACCGTCGCGGCACCGGCACGGACCTGCCGCGCATCGATATCGCCCGATCCGGCGGTGCTCAGCGCCAGTTGCCGGACCGACCCCGCCGCCGCGATCGTCCCGGTACCGGCGACGGTCAGGGCGGCGCGCTCGCCGCGCAACTGGCCGATCGTCATGTCGCCCGACCCGCCCAGCGTGCCGGCAAAGCCGTCGCTCGCCTGATCGATCGTGATGTCACCCGATCCCGCCAGCGCCGCCGCAGTGATCTCCGGCATCGAAACCCGGATCCGGGCCACGCCGTCGCCCCCCGTCCACGATCCGCCATCCTTGCGACCGATCCGCAACGTGTCGCCGTCGCGTCGAATGTCCAGTCGATCGCGCACCGCCGGGTCGGCTTCGATCCTGACGGCAAAGCCCGTACCGCGGGTGATCTCCACCTGATCGCTGCTTTCGAGTGCCACCGCAGTGAAATCGCGCAGTGCCGCCGGCCGGGCATCGCCGCGCCGGTCGCCATCGTTGCTCCTGTCGGCCCCGCAGGCCGCGAGTCCCAGTGTCGCCAAGATCATCCAGCGCATCACACCCTCCCCTGTATTGCTATCATAATACAGCATGGCGCATGGCTTGACCAGCCCGGACGGTGGATACGAAAAGGGCGACCGTTGCCGGCCGCCCTTCTGGTTGCTTTGCAAGCGCGACGCCCGGTCAGGCGGCGGTCTTTTCCTTGTTATAGATCGCTGCGGCCTCGCGCAGAATCTCGATGATCCGCTGCAACGCCTTGGGCTCGTCGACCTGCTCCATCGCGGCCAGTTCGCGGGCGAGACGGCTGGCCGCCGCTTCGAAGATCTGGCGCTCGGAATAGCTCTGCTCAGGCTGGTCGTCGGCACGGAACAGGTCGCGCACTACTTCGGCGATCGACACCAAGTCGCCCGAATTGATCTTCGCTTCATATTCCTGTGCGCGGCGCGACCACATGGTCCGCTTGACCTTGGGCTTGCCCTTCAGCGTTTCCATGGCTTCGCGCATCGTCTTGTCTGACGACAGCTTGCGCATCCCGACGCTTTCCGCCTTGTTGGTCGGAACACGCAGCGTCATCCGCTCCTTTTCGAAGCGCAGGACATAGAGTTCGAGTTGCATGCCAGCGATTTCACTACGCTGGAGTTCGATCACACGGCCGACACCGTGCTTGGGGTACACGACATAATCGCCGACATCGAAGGACAATGCCTTGGCAGCCATTGGTAACCTTTCCGTGGTCGCCGTCCCGTACGCATCACCCATTGCCTACGCTGAATACGGCGGCGGCTGGCTGGGCGACATGAGGACGAGCTGAAGGTGATCTCCGGGCGGGGCATGAAACAGCCACCGTCGCCCGAGCGTATAACACTCCGGTAACAAAATTACCAGCGCAAAGCCGAACGGCCGGCACCGCTCCCACGGCCCGGCGATCGTTCCACGTGAAACACGAGCTGGTGCGGATCAGTCGCCCGCGCCGGGTTCGGCCGAAAAGTGCTCGATCTTGTTTTCGACGCCCTTCCACTTGTCGGCGTCGGGCGGCGTCTGGTTCGCGTTCCGGGTGACGTTGGGCCATTGCGCCGAATAGGTGTTGTTGAGCTCGAGCCACTGTTCCAGCCCGCTTTCGGTATCGGGCAGGATCGCTTCGGCGGGGCATTCCGGCTCGCACACGCCGCAATCGATACATTCGCTGGGGTTGATGACGAGCATGTTCTCGCCTTCATAGAAGCAGTCGACCGGACACACCTCGACGCAGTCCATATATTTGCAGCGGATGCAGGCGTCGGTGACGACGTAGGTCATGGGTCGGTCCAAGCTCCGGAAAATCGATTCCGCTCCGCGTTATGCCGGGGCGTCGCCCTCGTCAACGGGGCCGGACCGTGTCGGTTCCAGCAGCGTATAGAGCGTCTGCGCCTCGGCCGGCGGCCCGCGCCGCGTCGGCAACGCTGCAACGCGCAACACCAGCACCCGCCCGGCCAGCGGAAAGGCCAGCACCGACCCGACCCGCACCGGACAATGCGACCGTTCGATCCGCCGCCCGTCGATGCGCAACGTCCCCTTCTCGGCGATCACCTGCGCCGCGCTGCGAGTCTTGGCGAAGCGGGCATACCACAGGAACAGGTCGAGCCGCATCTGCGGGAGCAGCTCGGGCGCCCGTGCCGCCATCAGCGATCGAAGCCCAGATCGGCCAGCGCCGCAAAGGCATTGCCCGGCCGCGGTGCCGGACGCGGCGCCGGCACCGTCGCCCGTCGGCGCGCCGGTGCCCAGCGCCACTGCGCCACCGCCCCTTCCGCCGCACTCGGCCGGAACCCCAGCTGCGCCATCAGCCGCGCGATAGTCTCCGGCTTCAGCCCCATCGACACCGCCAGCGCCGGATCGGGCGCGAACGGCGCATTTCCCTTGCGCGCGTCATGCGCCGCCTGCGCCAGCCGCTCGATCAGGTCGACGCGCACCGCCTGCGGCCCGAACCGGCGATAGCCCCACGCGCCCTGCCCCGCCGGCAGCACCGTCGCCCCGGTCGGTGCCAGCGGCTCGATCGGATGGCCGTCGCGCGCCGCCAGCAACGCCGCGCGCCACCGCGCCGATGCCGGGCGGAACAGCCGCGGATCGAACAGGTCGAGCGACCCGATCATCACCCCGGCCTTGCGCAGCCGTCGCCGATCGTCGCCGGTCAGCGGCGCCAGCATCGCATCGAACCCGTCGCGCGGGGCGATGCCGCCGACCTCGGTCAGTGCCGCCGCCACCGCCCGCAGCGCGCCGCCGACGCCCGGATCGCGCGCCAGTGCCGCGAGCGTGCCCAGCGTGGGCGCGCGCCGCAGCAGTTCGGCCTGCACCCAGTCGGACAGCCGTTCGCGCACCTGGCCCTGCGCCGCGCGTTCCAGCACCGACAGGCTGCGGTCGAGCGTCACCGCCGGCCGGTCCAGCGTCGTGCCCGCGGTCAGCGTCGCCACCGGCAACCCGTTCCACGCCAGCGCGGGCGCGCCGCCCGGTTCGGCGAGCAGCGCCAGTTCGGCATCGCCCGCCACCGCCAGCTCGCCGCCGCGCTTGCGCAGCTCGCTCGCCAATCCCTTCTCGGCGGCGGCGATCAGCAGCCGCTTGTCGGCGACCGTCGTCTCCGGCGACACCTCGAACCGGAAACCGTTCAGCCGCCCCAGCGCATGGCCGTCGACGCTGACCGCGCCATCGGCCGCGACATCGACCGGCAGGTCCGCCGCCCCCGCCCCGATCCGCCGCAGCAGCACCGTGGTGCGCTGGTCGACGAAGCGCTGGCGCAACCGGTCGTGCAGCGCGTCGGACAGCTTCTCCTCGACGCCGCGCGTCCGCGCCGCCCAATGTTCGGGGTCGAGCAGCCAGTCGCTGCGATGCGCGATATAGGCCCAGCTGCGCGCCGCCGCGATCCGCCCGGCGATCGTCTCGACATCGCCGTTCATCTGGTCCAGCCGCTGCAATTCGTCGGCGAACCACTGGTGCGGGATGTGCCCCGCGCCTTCGCTCAGATGGCCGAAGATCCGCCCGACGAAGCGGCTGTGCGGATCGGGGCCGAGCTTGCGGAAATCGGGCAGCCCACACGCCGCCCACAGCCGCCGCACCATCGCCGACGACCAGGTCCGCGCCCGCACCCAATCCTCCTCCGCCAGCCGCTTGAGCACGATCAGGTCTATCGCTTCAGGCGCTGCCATCAGCACCGGGTCGCGCGGGCGCTGCTCAAGGCTGTCGATCAGTGCGTCGAGGCTGGAGAAATCGGGCTCGCCGCTGCGCCAGTAGAGCCGTTCGAGCGGCGGGACATGATGCCCCTCAATCGCCAGCACTTCCTCGGGAGTGAAGGCATTCGGTCCTTCCTCGACCAGCGCGCCGAACGTGCCGTCGCGGTGGTGCCGTCCGGCGCGCCCGGCGATCTGCGCCATCTCCGCGACGGTCAGCCGCCGTTGCCGCCGCCCGTCGAACTTGCGCAACGACGCGAAGGCGACATGCGCGACGTCGAGGTTCAGCCCCATGCCGATCGCATCGGTCGCGACCAGATAATCGACCTCGCCCGACTGGAACATCGCGACCTGTGCGTTGCGGGTGCGCGGGCTCAGCGCGCCCATCACCACCGCCGCGCCGCCACGCATCCGCCGGATCGCCTCGGCCACGGCATAGACCTCCTCGGACGAGAAGGCGACGATCGCCGAGCGCCGCGGCAGGCGCGACAGCTTGCGTGCGCCGGCATAGCTGAGCGTCGAAAAGCGCGGTCGCGAGATGATCTCGGCATCCTTCACCAGCGCCCGGATCATCGGCTTGAGCGAATCCGAGCCCAGGATCATCGTCTCCTCGCGCCCGCGCGCGCGCAGCAGCCGGTCGGTGAAGACATGGCCACGTTCGGGATCGGCGCCGAGCTGCGCCTCGTCCAGCGCGACGAATGCCGTCTCGCGCTCCAGCGGCATGGATTCGGCGGTACACAGGAACCAGCGCGCCTTCGGCGGAACGATCCGTTCCTCGCCGGTCACCAGTGCGACATTCTCTACGCCTTTCATCGCGACGACGCGGTCGTAATTCTCGCGGGCGAGCAACCGGAGCGGGAAACCGATCATCCCCGACGCATGGCCGCACATCCGCTCGATCGCGAGATAGGTCTTGCCGGTATTGGTCGGCCCCAGCACTGCCGTGACCGGGCTACGCGCGAACTGGCTCATCCCCGTCAACATCGGGGCTACCGCGTCGCCGCGCAACGGCTTTTGCGAGTTCCGCCAGAGGTTTCGCTCCATCGCATACCGTAAACGGCTCATCGCAGCCAGGTGGGCGGCCGCCGTGGTTCATTTGACTTTAAACCTTTGCCTTCACAGGGGAGAGGACCGGGCCGGGTCGGGCGGCCATATCTGGGGGCTGGGTGTGTTTCTGCGCACCGATCATGGACTGGAACTGGCCGGCGGCACCAGCGCGCTGCGCTTCGGTCGTGCGCCGATCCTCGCCGCTCCCGCCGCCGCGTTGCGTGGTCGCATCGAATCGTTCGACTGGACCCCCGATCTCGGCGCCGCGATCGGATCGCGCGATTGGTGGCGCGGCCTTGCCAGCTGCACCGCGCTGTGCGCCGCGCTGTGGGCATTGTCGCCGGGCTGGAATCGCCCGATCCTGGGCAGCGTCCCCGCCCCGCTCGACGGTACCGCACTCGACGAAGCTCGCAGCCTGTCGTTCGGCGCGAGCGCGCTGGGGGGCACCAGCGGGATGCGCCTAGCCGCGACGTCGCGCGTCGTGCCGCTGGCCGACACGCCCGAACGGCCGATCGTCGAAGCCACCGCGACACTGGGCGGCGGCATCGCCGGGGCGCTCGAACGCACCGGCGTAGGCGCGGGCGAGGCGCGTCAGGTCGCCGCGCTCGTCGCCGGACGGGTCGATCCGGCCGAATTGTCGCCCGGCACCCGGCTCGACGTCACGCTCGGACGCCGCGACACGCTGTCGCAACCGCGGCCGCTCGAACGCCTCGCCTTCCGCGCGAAGTTCGACCTCGCGCTCGAAATCGTCCGCGAAGCCGGCACGCTGCGGCTGGACGCGCGGCCGATCGCGATCGACCATACGCCCTTGCGGATTCGCGGCCGGGTCGGTGCCAGCCTGTACCGCGCGGCACGCGCCGCCGGCGCGCCGGCAAAGGCCGTCGAATCCTATATCCGCACCGTCTCCGGCATGGTGCCGATGGGACAGGTCGGGCAGGACGACCGTTTCGACCTGATCGTCGAACAGGCACGCGCCGCCACCGGCGAAGTGCAGCTCGGCCAGTTGCTCTATGCCGGGCTGGAGGGGCGGCGCGACGTCCGCCTCGTGCGCTGGCAGGCGGACGGTCGTATCGAATGGCTCGATCCGAAGGGCGTGGGCGAGCGCAAGGGCACGATGATGTGGCCGGTCGCGGCGCGCATCTCGTCCAATTTCGGCTGGCGGGTCCATCCGGTGCTCGGCTTCCGCCGGCTGCACAAGGGCATGGATTTCGCCGCCGCCTATGGCAGCCCGATCCGCGCCACCACGGATGGCCGCGTCGTCGCCGCCGGGCGGCATGGTGGCTATGGCAATTTCGTGAAGCTCGACCACGGCGGCGGCCTGGCGACCGGCTATGGGCATATGAGCCGGATCATCGTGTCGGCCGGCAGCCGCGTCGCGCGGGGTCAGGTGATCGGCTATGTCGGGTCGACCGGCCTGTCGACCGGTCCGCATCTGCATTACGAACTGTGGAAGAACGGCGTACCGGTCAACCCGCGCTCGGTGGCGTTCGCGACGGTGCAGCGGCTGGATGGCGATGAACTGCGGCGCTTCAACCAGCTCGTCGGCCGGTTGATGGGCGTGGGTGCGCGCTGACATCAGTGCGTTGAGAGACGGCGCAGGTCCGGCGAAGGCCGGGGCCAGCGGCGCCTGTTCCGCCCCGGAAGCGGGGGGAGCCCCGCCTTTGCCGGAATGACGCCGATACCGGCGCGGCTGACCGCCCTTACCGCCCCTGCGTCCGCCAGCGGCGAATGGTACGCTCGATCATGGCGTCCTCTCCCCCCTCCTGCTGCCACATCTGCGTGAACGACGGTGAGGCCGACGCCGGGCAACGGGACGGTTCGAGCGAATCGAACGAGATGCGGATCGGCGTCGCGACACCCTCGCCGACGATGATGCACTCGCGGTTGCGCAGCGCCGGGATCGCGTCGAGGAACCCTCGCGCATCCTCGGGCATCGCCGCACGCACGAACGCCTGATCGCGCTCGTTGTTGAGCCGCATCGTCAGGATCGTGCCGCACTGCGACAGCACCCCTTCGGCCAGGTCGGACGGGCGCTGGGTAATCAGCCCCAGCGAGACGCCATATTTGCGCCCTTCCTTCGCGATCCGGTTCAGGATGCCCGACGCCGCCGACGCCACGCCGCCGCGCTCGCTCGGCACGTAACGATGCGCTTCCTCGCACACCAGCAATACCGGCTTCGGCGTCTCCCCCCGCGACCATATCGCGAAATCGAACACCAGCCGCGCCAGCACCGCGACGACGACCGACGTGATTTCCGACGGCACGCCCGACACGTCGATGACCGAGATCGGCTTGCCCTGCGCCGGCAGGCGGAACACGCGCTTGAGGAACCCTGCCATCGTGTCGGCGACCAGCATGCCGGAAAACATGAAGGCATAGCGCGGATCGGCACGGATCTCCTCGATCCGCGCCTTCAGCCGCAGATAGGGCGCGTTGTCGCTGCCGCGGTCCATCTTCGCCATTTCGGCCTGGATCAACGCGGACAGGTCGGAAATCAGATACGGGACCGGCGCATCGACCGTCAGGCGCGGAATTTCCTGCGCCATGCGGTTCTTCGCCTTCGCGCCCAGGATGCAGCGGGCGAGGATGTCCGCCTCGATCTGCCGTGCCGATCCTTCGGACGTCAGCAGGATGTCGCAATGCTCGTGAAAGTTCAGCAGCCAATAGGGCAGTTGGAGGTTGCCGACGTCGAGCAGTTCGCCCTTGTCCTCGAACGCGGCGGCATATTCGCCATGCGGATCGATCACCACGACATGGCCGTGCGGGCTATGGTCGCAGATGCGGTGCAGGATCAGCGCCGCCGACGTCGACTTGCCGGTGCCGGTCGATCCGACCAGCGCGAAATGCTTGCCCAGCAACGGGTCGACATACAGCGCGGCGCGCAGGTCGGGCGCCATATGGACATGGCCGATGGTGATGTGCGGACGGTCCTGCATCGCATAGATCCGTCGCAGCGCATCGATCGACACCGGATGGACCGGCGAACCCGGCAACGGATAGCGGGTGACACCGCGCCGGAACCCCCGCATCCCCTGCCCCGGCTCGGGCTCATAGCCTTCGCCCATCAGGTCGACCTCGGCGATCAGGTTCGATCCATCCTCCGCCAGCCGGGTCGACCGGATGCTGGCGATGACCCACGTCTTGCCGATCTGCAACTTGACCAGCGTTCCGACCTGCCCGGCCGGCGCCTCGCCATCGCGGATGTTGTTGGCCAGCATCGACACCGCCACCATGTCGAGCAGCAACCGGCTCGAAGCGCCGGAAATATCGAGGAGGACGCCGATCCCGACCGTGTCGCCGATGCGCGTGGCGTGCGGCGACTCGGGCACCGGGGGACGGATCGGGATGTTCATCGCCGCCACCCTGCACCGCTACCCGTAAATTTTACGTGTCAGATGCGCTCGCCGCTTAACCGCTGGCAAACCATGTCGAGCTGGCCCAGCGTCGAATAGCCGATGGTGATCGTCCCGCCCTTCTCGCCATGCGCGATCTGGACCTTCAGCCCCAGCACGTCGCCCAACTGCCGTTCCAGCGCGCGCAGATCGGCATCGATCGTCCCGTCCGCCGGCGCGGCCGCCTCACGGGGCGCGCGGCTCCGCCTGGCCTCGGGGTCGCGCGTCTGGCGGGCGAGGCGCTCGACGTCACGCACCGACAGCCCTTTCGCCACCACCTTCTCGGCGATCGTCTCGGCACCGTCCACGTTGATGAGCGCGCGGGCGTGACCCATGCTCAGCCGCTGATCGCCGACCATGTCCTGGATCGGCTTGGGCAGTTCGAGCAGGCGCAGCAGGTTGGTGACGTGGCTGCGCGACTTGGCGACCAGATTGGCGAGCGCCTCCTGGGTATGGCCGAACTCGTCGATCAGCCGGCGATAGCCTTCCGCCTCCTCGATCGCGGTCAGGTCACGACGCTGGATATTCTCGACCAGCGCGATTTCCATGGTCTCGGTATCGGTGAAGTCGCGCACGACCACCGGCACCTCATGCAGCCGCGCCCGCTGTGCCGCCCGCCAGCGCCGCTCGCCTGCGACGATCTGATACCCCTTGCCATGCGGTCGCACGACGATCGGCTGGATCACGCCGCGCGCCGCGATCGACTCGGCCAGTTCGTCGAGCGCCCCTTCATCGAAGAACCGCCGCGGCTGTCCCGGCAGCGGCGACAATGCGGTCACCGGCAACTGTCGCACGCCGCTATGCGGCGACGATCCGCGCGCGGTCGGCACATCGCCATCGGGTTCGCCCAACAGGGAACTCAGCCCCCGGCCCAGTCCGCCCATCCGCGGCCGCCGCGGTGTCGCCTGCTCGCTCATGCCGCTTCCGCCAGCGACGGCAGCCGCGCGATCACTTCGCGCGCCAATGCGATATACGCTTCCGATCCGGCGCAGCGATAATCGTAGATCAGCGCCGGCATGCCATGGCTCGGCGCTTCGGACAGGCGGACATTGCGCGGGATCACCGTATCGAACACCACTTTCCCCAACACCGCGCGCACATCGTCCGACACCTGATCGGTCAGCCGGTTGCGCCGGTCGTACATCGTCAACACCACGCCCAGGATCGACAGCCCCGGATTGAACCGTCCGCGGATTCGCTCGACCGTGCTCAGCAACTGGCTCAACCCTTCCAGCGCAAAGAATTCGCACTGGAGCGGCACCAGCAGCGCATGGCTCGCCACCATCGCGTTGATCGTCAGCAGCCCCAGCGACGGCGGGCAGTCGATCAGGATCACGTCCCACCGCCCGCCACTGGCCTCGACCACCCGGTCCAGCCGGTGGGTTCGCTCCTCGAACTCGATCAGCTCGATCTCGGCACCCGACAGGTCGACCGTCGCCGGGACGATCGACAGCCGCGGCACCTTGGTCGGAATCGCGGCCTCGTTCAGCATCAGGTCGCCGACCAGCAGGTCATAGGTCGAATGTTCGCGATCGTTGCGCCCGATCCCCAGCCCGGTCGAGGCATTGCCCTGCGGATCGAGGTCGAGGATCAGCACGTCGAGCCCGGTCGCCGCCAGCGCCGTGCCGACGTTGATCGCCGTGGTGGTCTTGCCGACGCCCCCCTTCTGGTTCGCGATGGCAATGCAAATCATGCTTGGCGCACTCCCCTAGCGACCACGATCGACGATGTCGGATCGGTAATGCTGTGTTCCACGTGAAACATTCCGCGCCAGCCGACCATGGCTTCGGCCAACTCCTCGGCGGCGGAACGTCCCTTCGGCAATAGCCATATCGTATCGTCATCGCCATGCCGATGGCCGATCGCAAATAACGCCGCCAGTCGCGCCACCGCGCGTGCGCTGATGATCGCGGCTGGGTGTTCGACCGCCAGCCGCTCGATCCGGGCCTGATGCACGACGACGTTCGCCAGATCCAGGTCGGCGGCGATTTCGGCCAGCAACGTCGCCCGCCGTCCGCGCGGCTCGACCAACACGACCCGACGGTCGGTCAGGATCGCCGCGACGATTCCGGGAAACCCCGCCCCCGATCCGATATCGATCCAGTCGCCGTCCGGGGCATCCGCCGCCAGCGGCACCAGTTGCGCGGAGTCCAGCACATGACGTTGCCAGATGGTGTCGATCGTCGATGCGGCGATCAGGTTCTGGTTCGGCGTCTCGGTCACGATCCGCCTGGTAAACTGCGCCAGCACCTCCGTTCGCGCGGCGCCGAAATGGGTGACGATCCAGTCGTGGACGTCGTCCTGGGTCATGCTGCCAGCTTGCCCCCGCGATGGTGGAGCAGGATCGCAACCAGTGCCGCTGGCGTAACGCCCTGGATCCGCCCCGCCGCTGCCAGTGTCTCGGGCGCTGCCAGCGTCAGCCGCTCGACCATCTCGTTCGACAGGCCCGGCACCGCATCGTAGCAAAAGTCGCCCGGTAACGCGACATGGTCGACCTTCGCCGCCGCCAGCTCCGCCGCCTGCCGTTCAAGATAGGGCGCATATCGCGCATCCTCGATCAGTTCGCCCAGCACCGCATCGTCGCCGTCGATTTCCAGATGCGCTGCGGTGACGCCCGGCACCAGCAACCATTCGCTGCCGCTGCGCATATCGCTACCGCTCACCGGCGCACCGCGTGCCGCCAGCATATGCGCGACATGCCGCCGCGCCAATGCCTCGACCAGCGTCGCGCGTCGTTCCGATCGCCCGGCATCGAACGCCAGCCGCCCGGCCGACAGCAACCCCGCCGCCGCCCCGATCGCATGCAACCGGGTCGCCGCATTGTCCGACCGCAGTCGCAGCCGATACTCGGCACGTGCCGTCATCATCCGGTACGGCTCCGACACGCCTTGCAACACCAGGTCGTCGATCATCACGCCGATATAGCTCGATTCCCGCGACAGGATCAGCGGATCGAGCCCCAGTGCCGCGCCCGCGGCATTGGCTCCGGCGACCAGCCCCTGCCCGCCAGCCTCTTCATAACCGGTCGTACCGTTGATCTGCCCGGCAAAGTAAAGCCCGTCGAGCGCGCGCAGTCGCAGCGTGGCATCCAGCGCGCGCGGATCGATATAGTCATACTCGACCGCATAGCCCGGCGTGACGATCTCGACCCGTTCCAGCCCGGCGACGCTGCGCAGCATCGCCAGCTGCACGTCGCCCGGCAGCGAGGTCGATACGCCATTGGGATAAACCAGATGCGTATCCAGCCCCTCGGGTTCGAGGAAGATCTGATGCCCGTCGCGATCGCCGAAGCGGTGCACCTTGTCCTCGATCGACGGGCAATAGCGCGGCCCCCGTCCTTCGATCGACCCGCTGAACAGCGGCGAACGGTCGAGCCCGGCGCGGATGATATCGTGCGTCGCACCCGTCGTACGCGCTATCGCGCAGGCCAGCTGCGGCAGCCGCCGTGCCGGATCGGACAGGGGCGACATCGTCCATGGGTCGGCATCCGATGGCTGTTCGGGCAATGTCGCCCAGTCGATCGTCCGCCCGTCGAGCCGCGGCGGCGTACCGGTCTTCAACCGAGCGATCGGCAGCGACAGGTTGCGGAGCTGCTGTCCCAGCCGGGTCGCCGCCCGCTCGCCGACGCGGCCGCCGATCGCGCGTTCGTCACCACGGAACATTGTCCCGCCCAGAAACGTACCGGTCGCCAAGACGACCGATCGCGCCGCGATCCGCGTACCGTCGGCCAGTTCGACGCCACTCACCCGCTGCCCTTCGGTCACCAGCGCCACGGTATCGCCACCGATGATCGTCAACTTCGGATGCGCCAGGAAAGCCTTCACCGCCGCGGCATAGCGCACCCGGTCAGCCTGTACCCGCGGCCCCTGCACCGCCGACCCCTTCGACCGATTGAGCATCCGGTGATGGATCGCCGCACCATCCGCCGCGCGCGCCATCAGCCCGTCGAGCGCATCGATCTCGCGAACGATATGCCCCTTGCCCAATCCGCCGATCGCCGGGTTGCACGACATCGCCCCGATCCGGTCTGGGTCGAAATCGATCAGCAGCGTGGTCGCGCCCCGCCGTGCCGCGGCATTCGCGGCTTCGGTGCCGGCATGGCCGCCACCCACGATCACTACATCAAAGGTCATGCTGTCCGAGGTTCCACGTGGAACATTATTTGCCGATACAGAAGCGACCGAACAGATCGTCGAGGACCGCCTCGGTCGCGCGCATTCCGGTCAATGCCGCGAACGCCTGTACCGCATAGCGCAATTCCTCCGCCAGCAACAGCGGATCATCCTGCATCGCGGCACGGTTCAGCGCGCCGCCGGCCGCTTCGGCATGGCTCGCCTGCCGCCGGTTGAGCGCCAGCTCGTCGACCTTCGGCAACAACGCCGCCGCTTCCTCGACCAACGCCGCCCATAGCCGATCGAGGCCCTGCCCCGTCACCGCCGACACCGCCAGACGCGCTTCCGCGACACTTTCGCGAACATCCGCCCTCGGCCGGATCGCAATGGCGCGCGCGCCCGCCGGCGGTACATCGTCGCCCAACCACAGCACGATATCCGCCGCCGCGATCGATCCCGCCGCACGATCGATCCCGATCCGCTCGACCGGATCGTCGCTGTCCGCGCGCAGCCCGGCGGTATCGAGGAACAGCCACGCCACCCCGTCGCGCATCACCGGGATCTCGATCACGTCGCGCGTCGTTCCCGCCAGCGGCGACACGATCGCCGCCTCGCGTCCGACCAGCGCGTTGAGCAATGTCGACTTGCCGGCATTGGGCGGTCCGGCCAGCACGACGCGGATGCCATCGCGCAACCGTTCGACCGGCGGCACTGCCAGCACCGCGCCGATCGTCGCCGCCAGCGCCCCGGCGTCGCGCCGCACGCCGGCCAGGACCGCATCGCCGACGTCGACATCATCCTCGTCGGCATGGTCGAGCAGCGCCTCGACCATCGCCGACAGTCGCGTCGTCGTCGCCGCCCATGCCGCCACCGCGCGACGCAACCGCCCGTCGCTGTTGGCCAGCGCCATCTGCCGCTGCGCTTCGGTCTCGGCCGACAGCAGGTCGCCCAGCCCTTCCGCCTCGGTCAGGTCGATCCGGCCATGCGCCAGTGCCCGGCGGGTGAACTCCCCCGGTTCGGCCACACGCAGGTCCAGCCCGGCCAGCGCACGCTCGACCCCGGCGACGACCGCCCGCCCGCCATGCAGATGCAGCTCGACCAGATCCTCGCCGGTCGCGGTCGCCGGTCCCGGGAACACCAGCACCAGCGCCCGATCGAGCAACCGGTTATCCACAGGATCGCGCAACGCCCGCACTCCGGCGCGTCGCGGCCCAGGCAGCGTACCGGCCAGCCGCGTTGCCGCCGCGATCGCCCCCACGCCCGATATCCGCAATACGGCGATCGCCGCGGGCGGCCGCCCGCTCGACACCGCGAAGATGGTGTCAGCCGCCACGACCCGCCGTCTCGAACATCTTGCGCCAGAAACTCATGCCCGCCTCGCCCATCGGCGCCCAGCTCTTCATCATCTGGTCGAGCAGCTCGGGACTGGCCCCCTTCTCCATCGTGTCGGTCAGCATCGCGACATAGCGTTCATGGACCGGCGTGAAGTCGGGCAGGCCCATCGCGCGGCGCGCCTCCTCCGGCGTGCAATCGACTTCGACGTTGATCTTCATTGGGGGGAGCCTTCCCGTACGTGTGATCGGCGGATGATAGGGGGAAATGCTGTGGATGGCGATAAGGTCGCTCGAATGAGCGATCGCCGGTCGTGTTGTTCGTCCCCCCGGCGCAGGCTGGGGTCTCCTTCCGCGAGCGCGTGGACGGCGTAAACGCGAAACCGCCCGCCTTATCCCTGTGGAAAAGGCGGGCGGTTCGTTTGGGGCGGACGCGGGCAAAGCCCGCGTCGTCGGTCGGGGCGGTGCCCCGCCGGCCGGATCGATGCGAGTCAGGCGACGGCACGTCGCCTGCCGCATTCGATCACTGATTCATGCTGTCGAAGAAATCCTCATTGGTCTTCGAATTCTTCATCTTGTCGAGCAGGAACTCCATCGCGTCGATGGTGCCCATCTGCATCAGGATGCGGCGCAGCACCCACATCTTGCTGAGCTTGGTCTTGTCGACCAGCAGTTCTTCCTTGCGGGTGCCCGACTTGCCGACGTCCAGCGCCGGGAAGACGCGCTTGTCCGCCACCTTGCGGTCGAGGACGATTTCCGAGTTGCCGGTGCCCTTGAACTCTTCGAAGATCACCTCGTCCATGCGGCTGCCGGTATCGATCAGCGCGGTGGCGATGATCGACAGCGACCCGCCTTCCTCGATGTTGCGCGCCGCGCCGAAGAAGCGCTTGGGCCGCTGCAACGCATTGGCGTCGACGCCGCCGGTCAGCACCTTGCCCGACGACGGCACGACCGTGTTGTAGGCGCGGCCGAGGCGGGTGATGCTGTCGAGCAGGATCACGACGTCGCGCTTGTGCTCGACCAGCCGCTTGGCCTTCTCGATCACCATTTCGGCGACCTGCACGTGGCGCTGCGCCGGTTCGTCGAAGGTCGAGGAAACCACCTCGCCCTTCACGCTGCGCTGCATGTCGGTCACTTCTTCCGGACGCTCGTCGATCAGCAGGACGATCAGGAACACTTCGGGGTGATTGTCGGTGATCGCCTTGGCCATGTTCTGCAACATGACCGTCTTGCCGACGCGCGGCGGTGCGACGATCAGCGTGCGCTGGCCCTTGCCCTGCGGCGACACGATGTCGATCACCCGCGCCGACTTGTCCTTGACCGTCGGATCGAGCTGGTCGAGCGTCAGCTTGGATTCGGGATAGAGCGGCGTCAGGTTGTCGAAATTGACCCGGTGACGCACCGCATCGGGATCGTCGAAATTGACCGAGACCAGCTTGCTGAGCGCGAAATAGCGTTCGCCGTCCTTCGGCGCGCGGACCTCGCCCTCCACCGTGTCACCGGTGCGCAGGCCGTGCTTGCGCACCTGGTTCGGCGAAACATAGATATCGTCCGGCCCGGCGAGATAATTCGCCTCCGGGCTGCGCAGGAAGCCAAAGCCATCCTGCAATACCTCGATCGTGCCGACCCCCATGATCTGCTCGCCATTCTCGGCGCGCGCCTTGAGGATCGCGAACATCAGGTCCTGCTTGCGCATCGTCGATGCGCCTTCGACGCCCAGCTCTTCGGCCATCGAGACCAGTTCGGCGGGCGCGTGTTTCTTTAAGTCTTTGAGATGCATCGGGGGGTGGTCCAGATCAGCGATGAAGAGGCAAGGTCGGCAAACAAGGCGGACACAAGCGGCTGGGACGGGCGCACCGAGGACCGGGCACCACTGTTCTCGACGTAGGTGGCGATCACGGACAAGTCAAGCGAGCCCCCCCGCCGGTTACGGCTTGCGGGGTTCGCCCGGCGCGGGTGGCGAACCCGTGAGCGCGGCGCTCCGGTCGCGCAGCATGGCACTGCAGCGCGGCAGTTCGTCGCGCAGCCGCGCCTCGCCGTCCGGCTGCGCGATCAACCGCTTCATCTGGCCGACGAAGTCCAGCGTCGGGACTGCGTGATCGATCCGGCCGAGGAAGTACATCATTCCCGCCGCCATCGCGTCCTGCCGGTCGGCCGGCATCGTGGGCGCAGCCAGCGAGATCGCCGTCATGCATTTCAGGTCGTTCTCGACCCCGGCCGGCAACGGCGTCACCGCCGCCTGCATCGCCGCAACCATGCTCCACATCACGTCCGGCCTCCTAGAACGGCTTCACCACCGCCAACACCACCGCCGCCAGCGCCGCCAGCGCCGGCAGTTCGTTCGCCAGCCGCAACTGCTTGGGCGTCAGCGTCGGCCGCCCCGCCGCCAGCTTCCTCGCATAGCCGACCGCCCAGCCGTGATAGCCGCTGAGCAGCACGACGACGAGCAGCTTGGCATGCAGCCACCCCAGCCCGGCCCCGCCGTCGAACAGCCCGACATTGGCCGCCAGCGCCAGCCCCAGCACCCATACGACCACCATCGCCGGGGTCAGGATCATCCGCCTGAGCAGTGCCTCGCGCCGGATCCAGCGCGGCGGCTCGGCGGGGTCGGCCAACCCTTCCTGATGATGCACCAGATAGCGCGGCAGCATGAACAGCCCCGCCATCCAGAAGATGACGAAGACGATATGCGCCGCCTTCACCCACAGATATGCCCCGCCCAGAAAGCCGCTCATGCCCCCCGCACCCGCGCCACCAGCCGTTCGACATGCGCGATCGGGGTGTCCTGCTGGATACCATGGCCGAGGTTGAAGACATGCGGCCGGTCGGCGAATGCGGCGATCACCCGGTCGACCCCGGCGTCCAGCGCCTCACCCCCGGCGATCAGCAGCAACGGATCGAGATTGCCCTGCACCGGCAGCCCGGTCGGCAACTGTGCGTTCGCCCACACCGGGTCGACCGTCTCGTCCAGCCCGATCGCATCGACCGTCGTCTCGCGGGCATAGGCGGCGAGCTTGCCGCCGGCCCCCTTCGGAAAGCCGATGATCGGCACGTCCACCCGCGCGCGCAGGCCCTCGACGATCGCCACCGTCGGCGCAATGACCCAGCGTTCGAACTCGGCCGGCGCCAGGCTGCCCGACCAGCTGTCGAACAGTTGCACCGCCTCGACCCCGCTTGCCACCTGTCCGACCAGATAATCGATTGTCACGCCCACGATCCGGTCGATCAGTTCCTGCACCGCCCCAGGGTCGCCGTAGGCCATCCTGCGCGCCTCGGCCTGCTCGCGGCTGCCCTTGCCCGCGATCATGTAGGTGGCGACCGTCCACGGCGATCCTGCGAAGCCGAGGAAGGTCGTGGCCGGCGGTACGGCGGCGGCGACGCCGCGCACCGTGGCATAGACCGGATCGAGGATCGCCGGGTTCGGCACCAGCGCATCGATCGCCGCCCGCGTGCGCAACTCCGGGGCAAGGCGCGGTCCCTCGCCTGCCTCGAACCACAGACGCTGTCCCAGCGCGTTCGGCACCATCAGGATGTCGCTGAACAGGATCGCCCCGTCGAACGCAAACCGCCGGAGCGGCTGCAACGTCACCTCGGTCGCCGCCTGCGCGTCGTTGACCAGGTCGAGGAACCCGCCCTTCTCGGCCCTGAGCGCGCGATACTCGGGAAGATAGCGTCCCGCCTGTCGCATGAGCCACAGCGGCGGGACGGCGAGCTTCTCTCCGGCAAGCACCCGGAAAAGCGGTTTGGAATCAGGAGAACCGGTCAGCGTCGTCGCTCCTTCTACTATTAAAGTAGAATCTAAATAGATGGTTGGAAGCAGTTGGGGGGTGGATAGCGGGGCTTATGGTGGATTGCCCGAAATGCCAACAGATTGACGGCACGAACCCCGCGCAAACCCGCCGATTCACGGGGCGTCGTCCACACTATCCACAGGCTGTGGGCGGAATCGCCACCTGTGCCGGAATTGTGGATAAGCTGCGCACGGATCGCGGCTTTCCCACAGCTTGGCGGCCGGCCCGACTTACGCTAGCCCCTGCCCCCGACTTATCCACAGCCTTGTGCGGAAAGGCGCCCGATGCGGCTGCACCTCCATCTCCTGTCCGACTCCACCGGCGAGACGCTGGAGAATATCGCCAAGGCGGCGCTGGCGCAGTTCGACGATGTCGACACAATGCGCCATTTCTGGCCGATGGTCCGTTCGGAAACGCATCTCGAACGCATTCTGGCGGAGATCACCGTCAATCCCGGCCTTGTCCTCTTCACGCTGGTGAACCCGGCGATCCGGCGGATGCTGGAGGCGCGCTGCGCCGCACTGGGCCTGCCGATCGTCGCGCCGATGGACGCGGTCAGCAATGCGCTGTCCAACCTGCTGGGACAGGAGGCCAAGGCGCGGCCGGGCCGCCAGCACAGCCTCGACGCCGCCTATTTCGCGCGGGTCGATGCGATCCAGTGGACCATCGGCCATGACGACGGCATCGCGTCGGAGGATTGGGAAGAGGCCGATATCGTGCTGGCCGGCGTCTCGCGCTCGTCCAAGACGCCGACCTCGATCTACCTCGCCAATCGCGGGTACAAGACGGCGAACATCCCGATCGTCGTCGAAAGCCCGCCGCCGGCGATCCTGTTCTCGCTGAAGGCGCCGCTGGTCGTCGGCCTGACCACCAGCGCCGACCGGCTGATCGCGATCCGTCGCAACCGGCTGCTGTCGCTCAACCAGATGCCCGACACCGACTATGTCGAACAGGATGCGGTGGTGCGCGAGCTGTCCTTTGCCCGGCGGATGTTCGCCGACAATGGCTGGCCGGTGATCGACGTCACCCGCCGCTCGATCGAGGAAACGGCGGCGGCGATCATCACCCTGTGCAACGACCGCAAGCTGGAGGCGCGCGCATGAGCTTCGTCCTCGCCTCGATGAGCGCCACCCGCCGGGCGATGCTCGACGCCGCCGGCATCCCGCACGACGCGATGGCGAGCGGGCTGGACGAGGAAGCGGCCAAGGCGGCACTGGCCGCCGAAGCGCTCAAACCCCGCGATCTCGCCGACGCGCTGGCCGAGATGAAGGCGATGCGCGCCGCGACCCGCGTTCCCGGCACGCTCGTGCTGGGCGGGGATTCGGTGGTGGCGCTGGCCGACGGCACCGTACTCGACAAGCCGGTCGACCGTACCGATGCCGCGGCGCATTTGCGTGCCCTGTCCGGCGGACGCCACGACTTGTTCAGCGCGGCGGTGTTCGTCGAGGGGGGCCGCCCGGTGTGGCGGCATATCGGTCATGCGAAGCTGACCGTGCGTCCGCTGTCCGATGCCTTTATCGACACCTATCTCGATGCCGAATGGCCGGCGATCGCCGGGTGCGTCGGCTGTTTCCGGATCGAGGGGCCAGGCGTGCAGCTGTTCGACCGGATCGACGGCGATCACTGGACGATCCTCGGCATGCCCTTGCTCGAAATCGCGCGCTATCTGCGCCAACGGGGAAATCTGCCCGCATGAAGCCTTATGCAGAGGTGATCGGCGATCCGATCGCCCATAGCAAATCACCGGTTATCCACGGCTTCTGGCTCGACCAGCTGGGGCTCGATGCCGCGTATCGTACGTTCCACGTGAAACCAGACGACCTTGCCGCCTATTTCGAAAGCCGTCGCGCCGATCCGAACTGGCGCGGGTGCAACGTGACCGTGCCGCACAAGCTCGCCGCGCTCGACCATGTCGCCGATCCCGGCGACGTCCGCGGCTCGATCGGCGCGATCAACACCGTGTTTCGGGGCGAAGGCGGCGCGTGGGTCGGCACCAATACCGACGCGGCCGGCTTTCATGCGCCGATCGCCGGGCTCGACCTGACGAAGCAGCCGGTGGCTGTCATCGGTGCGGGCGGCGCGGCACGCGCGATCCTGTTCGCCCTGTCGAAGCTCGGCGTCGGACGCGTGACCGTGCTCAACCGCAATCCGCTGAAGGCTGCCGCGCTGCTGGCGACCTTCGGGCTGAAGGGCGACGCCCTTCCCCTCACCGCACCGCTGCCGTCGGCGAAGCTGCTGGTGAATGCCAGCACGCTCGGCATGACCGGCCAGCCGCCGCTGACGATCGACCTGACGCCATTGCCCGACGATGCCGTCGTCTACGACGCGGTCTATGCGCCGATCGAAACGCCGCTGCTCGCCCAGGCGCATGATCGCGGCCTCGACACGGTCGATGGCCTCGAAATGCTGGTCGGACAGGCGGCGCTGGCGTTCGAGCTGTTCTTTGGGCAAGCCCCGCCGCGAGACCGCGACGAGGAACTGCGCGAGCGATTGCTGGCGTGAGGCGTCTGCGTTCGGATCACACCCCCACGCAGGCGGGGTTCCGGGCGGCGAAGCCAGCGCGATGACCCACATCCTCGGCCTCACCGGATCGATCGGCATGGGCAAGTCGACCGTCGCACAGATGTTCCGCGATCTCGGCGTGCCGGTCTTCGACGCCGACGCTACCGTCCATGCGCTGCAGGGACCGGGCGGCGCTCTCCTCCCCGCGATCGAAGCCGCCTTTCCCGGTACGACCGACGCTACCGGCCTTGACCGCCCTGCCCTGCGCGACCGCGTCTTCAACGACCCGCAAGCCCGCCGCCGCCTCGAAGCGATCGTCCACCCGGCGGTCGCGGACGAACGCCAGCGCTTCCTCGACGCCCATGCCGCCGCCCCGCTCGTCGTCCTCGACGTGCCGCTGCTGTTCGAAACCGGCGGCGATGCGCGCTGCGACTCGGTCGCCGTCGTCTCCGCCGCGCCGGAGGTCCAGCGCGCCCGCGTGCTCGCCCGCCCGGGCATGACCGAGTCGGCCTTCGCGGCGATCCTCGCCACCCAGACCCCCGACGCCGAAAAGCGCACCCGCGCCCAGCACGTTATCCACACCGACACGACACTCGCCGCAACGCGGGCGCAAGTCGCCGCGCTGGTCGCTTGCATGGGGCCGTACGAAGGCGGATAAGGTGGGAATGCGTGAAATCGTGTTCGATACCGAAACCACCGGCTTCAAATTTTCGGAAGGCGACCGGCTGGTCGAGATCGGATGCGTCGAACTGGTCAACCGGGTCGAAACCGGTCGCACCTTCCACGCCTATTTCAATCCCGGCCGGTCGATGCCGAAGGAAGCGGAGGCGGTGCACGGCCTGTCCGACGCCTTCCTGTCCGACAAGCCGGCGTTCCACACCGCGATCGACGACCTGCTCGCCTTTATCGGCGACAGCCCGCTGGTCGCGCACAATGCCAGTTTCGACTTCGGCTTCCTGAACGGCGAACTGGGCGCGTGCCGGCGCGACGCGATCTGCCTGTCGCGCATGGTCGACACGCTCGGCATCGCGCGCAGCCGCCATCCCGGTGCCAAGCACACGCTGGATGCGCTGTGCGTCCGCTTCGGCATCGACCGCAGCCGCCGCGTGCTGCACGGCGCGCTGCTCGACGCGCAGTTGCTGGCACAGGTCTATGTCGAACTGATGGGCGGTCGCCAGATCGGCTTCGGCCTCGACGCGACGCCGACGCTGGTCGCCGAGGAGGTGGAGGCGATCGCGCCGACCCTCGCCCGCCCGCCACGCCAATTCTCGGCCAGCGCGGCCGAACTCGCCGTCCACGCCGCATTCGTCGGCACGTTGAAGGACCCGTTATGGGGCCAGTCGCCGACCTGAGGCGTTGACGCACCCCGCTTTGAGCGGCTCACATGATTTCACAACGACGGAGGATTACATGGACATCCGGGTTTCGGGGCACCAGGTCGACACTGGGGACGCACTGAAGGTGATGGTCCAGGAGCGACTCCAGGGCATTGCGGACAAATATTTCCAGCGCGCGATCTCCTCGACGGTCACCTTTGGCAAGGGGCCGCACGATAACGGGTTCGTCTGTGACATCGTCTGCCACGTGACGCAGGGCCTCGTGCTGAAGGGGCATAACAGCGGGCAGGAGGCACAGGGTGCGTTCGCCGGTGCCGCCGACAAGATCGAAAAGCAGCTGCGCCGCTACACCCGCCGGTTGAAGGACCGCAACGCCGCACAGGCCGCGGCGATCAACGAGGCGGGCGGCTACGACAATGGCTACGACAATGCCGGCTACACCGTGTTCAACGGTGGCGAGCAGGAGGAGGAGGAGGAGGAGGTCGCCGACGCCCCCCTCATCATCGCCGAAACGCGCGTCGACGTGCCCGATGCCAGCGTGTCCGACGCCGTCATGATGCTCGACCTGCGCAACACTAACGCACTGCTGTTCAAGAACAGCGGGACCGGATCGTTCAACATGGTCTATCGCCGCCACGACGGCACGATCGGCTGGGTCGAGCCCAACCGCGCGGCATAAGTGTACGATTTCCACGATCTCGTGACGCCTGAAACGGTGCTGGCGGATAGTTCCGCCGGCACCCGCAAGGCGTTGTTCGCGCATGTCGCCGGCGTCGCCGAGCGATGCTGCGGGATCGAGGCGAAGCTGGTCGCCGACCGGTTGGCCGAGCGGGAGAAGCTCGGCACGACCGCGTTCGGCGGCGGCATCGCCATTCCCCATGCCCGGATCGACAGTCCGCACGGTGTCTGCGGCATCTTCGTCCGGCTCGACCGGCCGATCGAATTCGGCGCGGTCGACGAACTGCCGGTCGACCTGATCTTCGCGCTCTTCTCCCCCGCCGATGCCGGCAGCGATCACCTCAAGGCGCTGGCCCGCGTATCGCGGGCGCTGCGCGACGCGGCGTTCCGCGCCAAACTGCGCGGGGCCGGTTCGTCCGACGCCCTCTATGCCCTGCTGTCGGGCGTCGAGGCGCGTGACGCCGCCTGACGTGCCCGCCGGAGAGGCGGCGCATTTCCGGGCGCTGGAGGCACTCTATGCCGCCGCACCGATCAACCGGCTGTTCGATTCGCGGCTGGAGATCGTGTCGGCGGGCGTCGCGCGCATCCATTTCGCGATCGACGAGCGTCATTTCCACGCTGCCGGCGCGGCGCACGGCACGACCTATTTCAAGATGCTCGACGACGCGGCCTTCTATGCCGCCAACAGCCTCGTCACCGATCGCTTCCTGCTGACCACCGCGTTCAACCTCCTGCTCCAGCGGCCGCTCGGTCCCGGGCGGGTGATCGCCGAGGGACGCTGGGTCAGCGGCAAGCGCCGTGTGTTCATCGCCGACGCGCATCTGGTCGATGCCGATGGCGACGAAGCGGCGCGCGGCACCGGTACCTTCATGAAAAGCCGCATCCCGCTCGCCACCCTGCCCGGCTATGCCGACCGGTGAGCGACTGGCCGACCGCGCTGCGCGTCAACGCCTTCGTCCGCGCGGTCGAGACGGCGGGGGGCAGCGCGGCGGTCCTTGCGCGCGGCGACCGCGACTCGGGCATCGTCCTGCTGCTGGCGATCGATCGCGACGGGACCGCGCGGCTGCTGGAGCGTGAGCGCGACCTCGACGGCCGCACGCGCATCGTCCGGCGCAAACCCGATCTGGTGGGTGACGCGGCGCTGACCCCCTATTTGCAGGATCGGCGACAGCGCGATCCCGATCTGTGGGTGGTGGAGGCGATCGTCGCAGCAGCCGAACCGCTCGCCGCTGAAACGCTGTGGGCCGATTGACCGCGCGACTCGCGCGCCCGTAAGCCTTCGTCCCACGGATACACGCGCTGGATCGATCGGGGTTTCGGATCGATGGCGCAGTCGGGGGGCAGGCGCCAGGGGTTCCGCGCGAGCGGAACGGGTCGGGCGCGCAGGTTCACCGCACGATAGTGACGATGATGACGCTGCGCTTCCCGATGGCGGCCCTCGCCGCCATGACGCTTGTTGCCGGTCTGGCCCCATCCGCTTCGGCAGAGGAATCGGCCGTACCGACGTCGGTCATCAACCTGCCGCTCCCGGCAAAGGTTCCCGTCCGGTTCGCCCCGCCGACCGAAATCGTGCAGCCGGTGCCGACCGCCGCCGCGACCGTGCCCGATACGGTGGACGCGGACGTCGATCATGCGACGCTTGCGGCCGCCGTCGCGGCCCAGCCGGCGACGATCGATGACGAGGAACTCAACTGCGTCGCGATCGGCGTCTATTACGAATCGAAGGGCGAGCCGCTGACCGGCCAGCTCGCGGTGGCCGACGTCATCCTCAACCGGGCGACGTCGGGCCGTTTCCCGACCTCGGCCTGCGGCGTGCTGACCCAGCGGGGGCAGTTCTCCTTCGTGAAGGGCGGTCGCCTGCCCGATGTCGATACCAGCCGCCCGGCATGGAAGACCGCCGTCGCCATCGCCCGCATCGCCCGGCAGGACCTGTGGGAAAGCCCGGCCAAGGGTGCGCTGTTCTTCCACGCCCGCCGCGTCAGCCCGAACTGGGGCAAGACCCGCGTCGCGTCGCTCGGCAACCACATCTTCTACCGCTGAGAGTCCGTTTGAGAATGCGCTGAAGGCGCATTCTCAAACAACCCTTACCCTCTTTTCCCGTTCGCATAATGTTCCTATAAGGCGGCGATGGCCAGCCTTGCCCTTGGCGCGCAACCGCCCGCGCCCGACCCCCATCCGCTGATCGCTGCCGAAGTCGCCCGCGGCGTCACCCGCATGCTGCTGGCGCACGATCTGACCGCCATGGCCGAAGTCCCGCTCGACGGCGGGCGGCGGGCCGACCTGATGGCGCTCGATGCGCGCGGGCAGATCGTGATCGTCGAGATAAAGGTCTCGCGCGCCGATCTGCTCGGCGACGGCAAATGGACCGACTATCTCGGCTCCTGCGACCGTTATTTCTGGGCGGTCCCGGCCGGGTTCGACGTGTCGCCGCTGGCCGGCGAAGCGTTCCTGCCCGATCGCACCGGCATCATCGTCGCCGACCGATACGAAGCGACGATCCTGCGCGAGGCATCGACCACCCCCCTGCCCGCCCATGTCCGCAAGCGCTGCACCCTTGCCTTCGCCCGGCGCGCGGCGCGGCGCCTGATCGGCGCGGTCGACCCGGAAGCGATCCAGGGGTTTTAGGCGGGCGAGGAAGGACGCTTTCCTACAACGCCGACCCGTGACAGGCTCGCCGCACGCTCCTTGCCATCGCCGCCGCCATCACGTCCCGCACGCACCGTGACAAAGTGCGTGCGAGTGTGACCTTTGTGACCTTTGGATTCGAGAAAACAGTTTTTTGCTGACGTTACCGTATCTTGCCGGGTTTCGATCAGAACCGCCGCCACAATGCCCCGGCTGCCCAGCCGAACCCGACCGACAGCGCCACCGCCGCCAGCCCGTACCACAGCGACGCCTGGTTCGCGGCGATCGCCACGAACCGCTCGAACCCCGATTTGCGGATGTCGATCTCGCGCACCGCGGCCGCCAGCACCCGCCCGTCGCGGATCAGGAAGGTTTCCGCGGTGAACTTCCCCACCGGCACGCGCGCCGGAATCGTGATCGCCGCGCGGTACAACACGTCGTCGGTGATCTCGACCGCGCCCGGCGTCTCGCGGTACAGCCCGGCGCGCTCGCGCAGGCCGACAAAGCCTTGGGCGAACCGCGCCTGATCCTGTGCCGACGTGCCCGCCGCCGGGGACAGCTGCAGGCTGTCGAGCCCCAGTTCATAGATCGCCCGGGTCCGCTCGTCGACGATCCGCCCGATCGGCCGCGAGGAGGCGATGGCGTAGAAGGACGGGGCGGAGCGATAGCTGATGCGGTCGGCGTTGATCCAGATTCCGGCGACCTTCTCCTTCTCGCGCACCACGATCGATTCGGGCGGGCCCTTGACCACCACCACGATCTCCGCCGGCCGGTCGCCCTGCGGCACGCGCCCGCCGGGATAGAGGATCGCGCCGAACAGCAGCAGCTCGGCCCCGGTGAACGAATAGGCGATCTGAACGTCGCGGGTCGACACGTCGGGCACCAGCACCGGCGCGGCCGCCCCCATGGTCAGCGGCGCCAGCACGGCCAGCAGCAGCGCGCGCCTCATGCCGGCTGCACCGTATAGATGTCGTCGGGCCGCCACCCGAGGCCCAGCGCCATGCGAAACGCCACCGCCAGCACGATGATCGCCAGCGCGAGGCGGAGATATTCGGGCTTGGCGCGCTGGGCGAAGCGCGCGCCGATCTGCGCCCCCGTCACCGACCCGATCAGCAGCAGCACCGCCAGCACGATATCGACCGCCTTGGTCGTCAGCGCATGGACCATCGTCGCCGCGGCGGTCACGAACAGGATCTGGAACAGCGAGGTGCCGACCACCACCCGCGTCCCCATGCCCAGCAGGTACAGCATCGCCGGCACGAGGATGAACCCGCCACCGACCCCCAGCAGCACGGTCAGGATGCCGGTCGCGAACCCCAGCAGCAGCGGTGCCAGCGGCGAGATGTAGAGGCCCGACGCGTAGAAGCGCCAGCGCAGCGGCAGCGCGGCGACCAGCGGATGGTGCCGTCGCCGTGCCGCCCGCGGCGGGATCGCACCGCGCAACACCCGGACCGCGCCGATCGCCTCCTTCAGCATCAATCCGCCGATCGACCCCAGCATCACGACATAGAGGATGGCGATGACGGTATCGATCTGCCCGCTCGATTGCAGCAGGCGGAAGATGCCGGCGCCGGCGATCGATCCCAGCACCCCGCCGGCCACCAGCACCCACCCCATGCGGAAATCGACGCCGTCGCGGCGCAGGTGCGCGAACACCCCCGACACGCTGGCGCCGGTCACCTGGCTGGCGGCCGACGCGGCGGCGACGGTCGGCGGGATGCCATAGAAGATCAGCAGCGGCGTGGTCAGGAATCCGCCGCCCACCCCGAACATGCCCGACAGGAACCCCACCCCGCCGCCCAGCAGCACGATGACCAGCGCGTTGACCGACAGGTTGGCGATGGGAAGGTACAGGTCCATGGCGTTCCCGGTTACCGCGTTCGGCCGTGCCGTGCCAGCCGGCGGTATCCTGAAATGCGTCGGTAGGCATTTCTCGCCGCCGCCGCAAAACGCGCCCTCTCGCGCGTTTTCGAACTATCGCTCAAAAATCGCTGCCCAGCGTCAGGGCCGGTCCCGATCCCGGCGCGGCATTGCCCGCGATGCGCTGTCGCCAGTCGACCGACAGCCGCATCGCGCTGCGCCCGACCGGAATCGCCGCGACCAGCGACGGACCGATATCGACCCGCATCGCGCCACGCTGGGCCCCTCCCCAGCTGCCGATGCCCAGCTTCAGCGCGCTGCCGCCGATCGTCGCCACCGGACGCAGCACCCGCGCCGCGCCATCGGCATAGGGTTCGATCCCGTCGCGCGCCACCGCGCCCGCCTGGCCATAGGCTTCGACGCCCAGCCGCCCCGGCAGCATGCGATCGACCCCGGCGATCAGGCCCAGCCCGGTGCCGCCCTGCCCGCGATCGAGTGCCACCCGGCGCTCCACCACCACTGCCACCGATGCCGCGACCGGTCGCCATTCGATCCCCAGTGCCGCCTCGCGTCCCGGCCCGGCCAGCGGCGTCGCGAGGCGTGCCGCCACCGCCGCGCGGCCATCCGCGTCGACCGGCATCCGTACGCGCACCCCCGCCTGCCCACCGCCCAGCTGCACCGGGCCGCCGGTCGCGCTGCCCGGCCGGGCGAGCGCCCACAGGCTGACCGTCATCCGCCGCTCGCCACCCGGCCGCAACCGGATCGGTGGCGGCAGGATCGGGTGCAGCGGCTCGGCCGATCCGAAACCGGCCAGTGCCAGCAGGGCGAGCTGCACCCGTGCGGGCTCGACCGGTCGCACCCGATCCGGGGATAGCCGGTGCGCCGCCGGCATGGTCGGCACGGTTCGCCGGCCCGCCATCGCCGCGACCGATACGGGCCGCCACGCTGCCGGTGCCGGCAGCCGAACCGGCGCGACGGCAGCGACCGGCGCCACCTCCGGCAATGCCAGCCGCACCCGATGCTCCGGCGGCACGCCCTCGGGCCAGAGCAGCGTCACCCGCATCCCCACCCATCCCACCGTGACCAGCGCGAGGAAGCGCAGCGGGCGTCCGCGTGCCGGACTCATGCCCCCGACAGGTCGCCGAGGTCGGGAAAGTGGTGCGCGGTCTTGTCCCACCGCACCGGCCGCCCGCGCAGGGTTCCGGCATAGCGCACCACCGCCCGCCGCGCCGCCAGCAGCGCCACGAGGTTGCCGACCAGCATCCGCGGGATCGAACGCCACGCCTCGTCCCGGCCATAGGTGCGGCGCACCAGCGTCCATCGCATCGCGATCCGCCACACCAGCAGGCACAGGTTGATCGCCAGCACCAGCTGCAACGCGGGATCGACCGGCACGGCGCTGCTGCCGCGCCACGCATGGATCACCAGCGCCAAGCCCCACGCGACCAGCGCGACATAGGCGATCGCCAGCACCGGGATCGCCAGGATCGCCCGCCGGTCGCGCATCCGCATCCAGTGGTCGCGCCACCCCCCGCCCGCCTGCCAGCCGATCCGGTCCCACCCGGCCAGTGCGATGCCGGTCATCCACCGCGCCTTCTGCCGGACGGCGGTATCGAGCGTCGCGGGGAAATAGGCGCGCACCGCGACCGGCGGCCCGCCTGGGGTTTCCAGCGCACGGACGAACAGCCCGCGGCCGCCCAGCGCGCGGACCGTCAGCCCCAGTTCGTAATCCTCGGTCAGGCTGGTTTCGTCGAACGGCAATCCGCCGCGCCGCGCGGCGATCCGCGCCAGCATCGCCCCCGCGATCGCGCACCCCACCCCCGCCAGCGGCAGTTCGGCGCCCAGCGCCCCGCGCACCGGCAACTGCCGGCCATGCGCCTCGGCGAACTCGTCGATGTAATGGCCCGATACCCAGCGCGATCCCGCATCGGCAAGCGGCAGCACCGGCAGCTGCACCGTATCGGCGCGTGCCAGCATATGGTCGTACACGCGCAGCTCCCCCGGATGCACGACATCCTCGGCATCGTGCAGCACGAAACCGGTGAACGGCCGCCCCTCGCGCCCGCCATCGGCCGATGCCGCGCTCCAGAGCGTATTGAGACAGTCGGCCTTGGTCGTCGGGCCGGGACGCGGCGTCAGCGCCAGCCGGACGCGGTCGTCCCCGGTCGCGACGGCGAAGATCGCGGCGATGGTCGCCGGGTCGTTGGGATAGGCGCCGACATAGAGCCGCCAGTCGGGATGATCGAACCGCGCCAGCGTCGTGCGCAGCATCGCGCCGATCACTGCCGATTCGTCCCATGCCGGAACCAGCACCGCCAGCCGCCCGGTACAGCCGTCGACCGGAAAATCGGCCAGCGTTGGCGCGGTCCGGCCGTGCCACCAGCGGCGGATCGTGCGCAGCAGATAGGCGATGTCGATCGCCAGGTCGTCCAGACCGCCGATCAGGAACCCGACCGCCGCGAACAACATGGTTTCGCGCGCGATGCCGTCAATCCACGGGATGGACGCATCCATGCCCCAGCCCCCGTTGCCCTGCCCCACCGCGATCTAGGCGGCATTCGTATACGCCGGCAAGGGCGTTCGCGGCGGGGCGGGGGACGGACGGCGGATTATTTGTGCAGGGCGATTGAACCGCCGGTGATTCGGGACGTTGGCGAAAACGGTCCTAAATCCCCTTTCGGGACTGGTGCCCCGCGCACCGGCCGCGCCGAGCGTATCGACGGCGCGGCCGAACCGCGGGCTTACCAGAAGAAGTTGCGGATCACGTCGATCACCCGGCCGCGCCGCTGATCGATCAGCAGCACGTCGTTGTAATGCCGCACCCAGCGCTGGTTGCCGCGCGCCGGGGGCAGGCGATAGCGGCCCGGATCGGCGATCCAGTAACGCTGTGCGTAATAGGGACGCCCGATCGCGATTCCCGGCCGGAAGCTCTGATAGCGGAACGGCGCGTTCCAGCCGCCGCGGGCATACAGGTTGCGGTGCCCCTGCCGATAGGCGCGCCAGTCGTTGCGGCCCCATGCTCGGTCGCGCAGGTCCTCGCGATATTCGCGGCGTGCGCGGTTCAGGTCGCGCCGTTCGTCGCGAATGTCGCGGCGGTCGCCATGGCGCAGCGCCTGGCGATATTCGCGGCGCTCCTCGCGAATGTCCTGCCGGTCGCGGCGCAGTTCGCGCGCCGACTGCGCCATGGCCGGCGCGGCAACGCCGGGAAGGGCGACCGTTGCCGCCAGCGCGGCCAGAATGATCTTTCGCATGGGGATTGCTCCTGTCCTCGTGATGCGAACAGGTTTGCCCGGGTCGCGCTGAACGATGCGCGAATGCGGTTGTCAGGTTTCTGAAAGGGTGGAGGCCATTCCCGAGACGGCGGAAATCCGCAAACGCCGCCGCCCGGATTCGAGCGGCAGGCGCTGCGCCTGATGGCCGCCCGCCTGCGCGAGCGCGACTTGGGTAAAGACCGGCGCCGGTCGCGCCGGATGCCCCTACCGGTTCTGCGCCGGTCCGCCGGTACCCGGCGCGCCGACCGTGCCGATATTGCCGAACAGGTCGCGGAAGAAGTTCGATTCGCGGCCCAGCGTCGGCGTCTTCTTGTCCCACGGGCTGATGCCGACGACCTGGTCGACGCCGGTACGGTCGATCGCGGTCACGTTGCCCGCCTGGTCGAAACTGATCTTCAGCGTCGTCTGATCGGCGGCACGCGGGCGATTGAACGCCAGATTGCGGCTGTCGCGCGACAAATAGAACCACTCGCGGTCGGAAAACTGCCCGACGAAGGTCGGCGTGCCCAGCGTCTGTAACACCGACTGGCGGGTGTCGACGCCCGGCTGCACCGCGTTGACCAGATCGGGATCGATGACATAGCCCTGATGGCTGCGCAGCTTCGTGCAGCCTCCCAGGCCCGCCGCGGCACAGGCGATCATCAGCGCCACTGCGCCACGGGTGGGGAAGCGAACCATAAAATCTCCGTCCAGCGAACGCGCGACCGGGTCGCGCGATTGCATCGCGCGGCCACGCGTTCAATATGACGGACCCGCGTTATCCACAAGCGCGCCCTTTGCCTGTCCGGAGAGTCATGCGTCTGCCCCGCCTGTTCCGCCGCGAACCGCCGCCGCGCGTCGCCGCCACCCTGTACGACGCCGTCGTCACCCGTGGCCGGATGCCGCACTGGTATCTGGCCGGCGGCGTGCCCGACACGCTCGACGGACGGTTCGACATGATCGCCGCGGTGCTGGCGATGGTGATGCTGCGACTGGAAGGCGAGGGGGCCGGCGCCGCGCCCGCCGCGTCGCTGGGCGAATGCTTCGTCGACGACATGGACGGACAGCTGCGGCAGATCGGGTTCGGCGACATGGTCGTCGGCAAGCATATCGGGCGGATGATGGCGGCGCTTGGCGGGCGGCTGGGGGCGTATCGCGACGGCCTTGCCGACGGCACGCTCGACGCCGCGCTGGTGCGCAACCTGTATCGCGGGGTCGAGCCCGATCCGGCGGCGCTCACCCATGTCGCCACTGAACTTCGCACGTTCCGTGCCGCGCTGGCCCCGGTATCGGTCGACGATCTTCTATCCGGAAAGCTGCCATGAACCCCGAATTCCACCGTCCCGTCCGCATCGACCAGATCGGCGAGGGCGAACTGCGACAGCGGATCGCTGCCGATGCCGACGAACGTCGCCGGCTGGCGGGCCGGTTCGGCCTGCTCGAACTCGATGTGCTGACCGCCGACTACAGCCTGCGCCGCGATGCCGGCGGAATCTTCGCGACCGGGCGCTTGCAGGCAAGGGTCGCGCAACCCTGCGTCGCCAGCGGCGAACCGGTGCCCGAATCGGTCGACGAACCCTTCACCCTGCGCTTCCTGCCCGAAGGCAGTGTCGACAGCAGCGAGCTGGAGCTCGACGACGATGCGATGGACACGATGTTCTACGCCGGGGCATCGATCGATCTCGGCGAGGCGGCGGCCGAAACGCTCGCGCTGGCGCTCGACCCCTATCCCCGCAGCCCCCATGCGGAGGCCGCGCTGCGCGCCGCGGGGGTGCTGAAGGAGGAAGAGGCGGGACCGATGGCGGCGCTGGGCGGTCTGGCCGACCTGCTGAAGAAATAGGGGCGGGGGGTCAGCCGATCCCCCGCGCCAGCAGCGTGGCGATCAGGTCCGCCACCTCCTCGGGCGTGCGGTCCTCGTCCCATACGCCGTAGCGCAGGCCGAGGAACACGTTCATTCCCATGATCGCCCAGGCGTGGACCTCCGCGCGGGGATCGTCGGTCGTGCCACGCAACCGCGCCGCGATGCGATCCGCCGTCGTCGAATAATGCCGCCGGAAGCTCGCCGGATCGACGAACTCGGCCTCGTCGATGATGCGGTAGATTTCCTTGTGCGTCCGTACGAAGCGGATGAACTCGAGCAGCCCGGCACGCTCCGCCGCGATCCGCCCGTCGGCCTGCGCGATCGCCGGGGCGACATGGTCGCGCACCTGCGCCGACATGTCGGCGACCAGTGCCCGGAACACCGCGTCCTTCGAATCGAAATAGGTGTAGAAACTGCCCAGCGCCACGCCGGCGCGCCGCGTGATCCCGCTGATCGATCCCTCGTGGAACCCCTTTTCGCCGAACTCGATCGCGGCGGCGTCGAGGATCGCGCGCTGCGTCCGGCGGCCACGTTCGGTCCGCGGCACCTTGTCGTGGGGCAGGTCCGCCCCGGCAGCGTCGGTGCCCATCGATTTTCTCTCCCTCGCTCCGGATCAAGTTGAAACCCGGTTCAGCTTTCAGTATAGCGAAGCGCAACGACGTACAACCCGGCCAACGGGTGGCGTCCACATCAGGGAGAGGTCGATGCACCGCACGTTCGCAATCCGCGCCAGCCTGCTGATCGGGGCGGCGCTCGTCGCATCGCCCGCGCTGGCGCAAACCACCGAAACCCCGCCGGAAACACCGGCCGAAACGGCATCGGCCGTCGCGGATCAGGGCGATGGCGACATCGTCGTCACCGCGCGGCGTCGTGCCGAAAGCGTCATCGACGTGCCGATCGCGATGTCGGTGGTGACCGGCGACCAGCTGACCCGCACCGGGGCGGTCGATATCACCGCGCTGCAGGACAAGACCCCGAACCTGACGCTGCAGATCGCGCGCGGATCGAACTCCACCCTGATCGCCTTCAGCCGCGGCGTCGGGCAGCAGGACCCGCTCTGGGGCTTCGAACCCGGTGTCGGCCTGTATCTCGACGACGTCTATGTCGCCCGGCCTCAGGGCGCGGTGCTCGACATCTTCGACGTGGAACGGGTGGAGGTGCTGCGCGGGCCGCAGGGTACGCTGTACGGCCGCAACACCATCGGCGGCGCGATCAAATACGTCACGAAGCGGCTGGGCCACGACTATGCCGCCACCGCCCGTGCATCCTATGGTGCGTACAACCAGTTCGATCTGGTGGGACAGGTGACCGTGCCGATCGGTGATACCTTCGCGATCGGCGGCGCGATCGCCCGCTACAAGCGCGACGGTTACGGCACCAACCTGACTACCGGTGCCGACCAGTATGACAAGGATGTGCTGGCCGCGCGCGTCTCGGCCGAATGGACCCCGACCGATCGCATCTTCGTACGCGTCGCCGGCGACCGCACGCTCGACCGGTCGAACCCGCGCCACGGCACCCGGCTGCTGCCCAACGGCACCGATGCGCGCTATGCCCCGACCGGCAACGTCTACGATACCCGCGCCGGGGTCGGCGACCGCAACCGGGTGGTGGCGCAGGGGCTGTCGCTGACCGGCGAGTTCCAGTTGTCCGACCTGCTGACCTTCAAGTCGATCAGCGCGTATCGCGAAGGCGCTACCAACACCGTCATCGATTTCGACAACACCGTCCTGCCGACGCTGGACGTGCCCGCCGAATATGACGACTGGCAGTTCACGCAGGAATTGCAGCTGCTGGTCCAGGGCGAACGGGTGCAGGGCGTCGTCGGCCTCTACTACCTCGATGCCGACGCATCGGGCGCGTTCGACACGGTGCTCGGCCTCGCCAACACCACCACGCTGACATCGGGCGCGGTAAGGACGAAAAGCTATGCCGCGTTCGGCGACGTCAGCGTCGACGTGACCGACCGGCTGAAGGTGTCGGCGGGCCTGCGCTATACCAGGGACGACAAGACCGGCACCGTCTTCCGCCGCAACTATACCGGCATCCGGTCGCCGCAATTCGGCAATGCCGCCGCCGTGCCCGGCCTGATCCGCACCAACTACACCAACGACCGCAGCTTCGACCAGTTCACCCCGCGCCTGTCGATCGCCTACGAACCGCGGCAGGACCTGAACCTGTATGCGTCATGGGGGCGGGGGTTCAAATCGGGCGGATTCGACATGCGCGGCGACGCGGTGTTCACGCCGACGACCGTGAACGGCTACGACCCCGAAAAGATCACCAGCTACGAAGTGGGGATGAAGGGCGCGTTCCTCGACCGGACGCTGTTCCTGAACATGGCCGGATATTATTCGCGCTACACCGACCAGCAGGTCACGATCCAGGTGCCCAACGTCGCCGGCGGCATCGCCAGCTTCGTCGACAATGCGGGCAAGGCGGACATTTACGGGCTGGAGATCGAGGGGCGGGTGGTCCCGTCGCGCAATCTCTCCGCGCAGGTGTCGTTCGGCTACACCAATGCCGATTACAAGGAATTCCTGACGTTCATCGGCGGCGGCACCACGCCGGTCGACGTCGCGAACCAGCGCGTGTTCCAGAACACGCCGGAATTCACCGCCGCCGCGTCGTTCACCGCCTCGACCGATCTTGCCGGCGGCGCGCTGTCGGTGACGCCCGAAGTCACGCTGCGCAGCGACTATTCGCTGTTCGAAATCCCGACGCCCGCACTCGATCAGGACGGCTATGCGCTGGTCAACGCCTCGGCCAACTGGATTTCGGGCAATGGCCGCTACCGGCTGGGGGTGGCGCTGCGCAACCTGACTGACCAGCGCTACCGGGTCGGCGGCTACAACTTCCCCGGCGCGCTCTTCGGCAACTCGATCATCGGCTATTACGGCCCGCCGCGCACCGCGACCGCGACGTTCGAGGTGAAGTTCTGAGCCGAAGCTCCTCCCCGTTGCGCGGGGAGGGGGACCGCGGCCGAAGGCGGTGGTGGAGGGGGCCGTCCACCTCCACAACGGTTGCGTGTGGGGCGACACCCCGCCACCAGCTACGCATGGTCCCCCTCCCCGCGGAGCGGGGAGGATTTATAAGGCCAACATGAAGAACCCCCGCCTCACCCTCGCCATGTTGCTGCTGGTCTACAGCTTCAACTTCCTCGACCGGCAGATCCTGTCGATCCTTGCCCAGCCGGTGCAGCGCGACCTCGGCCTCGACGACGGACAGATGGGGATGCTGGGCGGTCTCGCCTTCGCCGCGCTGTATTCGACGCTGGCGATCCCGCTGGCGCTGATCGCCGACCGCACCAGCCGCACCTGGGTCATCACCATCAGCCTCGGCGTGTGGAGCGCGTTCACCGCGCTGTGCGGGCTGGCGCAGAATTTCACGCAGATGTTCCTGTTCCGCCTCGGCGTCGGCGTGGGGGAGGCGGGCGGCGTCGCCCCGTCCTATGCGCTGATCGCCGACACCTTCCCCCCCGAACGCCGCGCCCGCGCGCTGGCGATCTATTCGCTGGGCATTCCGCTGGGCGCGGCGGGCGGCGTGCTGCTCGGCGGCTATATCGCGCAGGCGGTGGAGTGGCGCACCGCCTTCTACACCGTCGGGCTGACGGGGATCGTCATCGCGCCGTTCTTCCGCCTGCTGGTGAAGGACCCGCCGCACCCGCCCGCCACCGCCGATCGCATTCCGGTAGGCCGCGTCTTCGGCATTCTCGCGCGCAAGCCCGGCTTCTGGCTGCTCGCCTTCGGCGCGGCGGCGGGGTCGATGTGCGGTTACGGCGTCGGCTTCTGGCTGCCCAGCCTGATGATGCGCAGCTTCGGCCTCGACCTGATCCAGACCGGACAGTTCTTCGGCGCGCTGCTGCTGACCGGCGGGGTCGCGGGCATCCTGCTCGGCGGATCGCTGGGCGACCGGCTGGGTGCGCGCGACAAGCGCTGGTACGCGCTGCTGCCCGCGCTCTGCTATGTGCTGGGCACGCCATTGTTCATCGCCGGGGTGCTGTCGGGCGGCTGGGTGGCCGCCTTCGCGCTGTTCGTGATCCCGCAGGCGCTGGTCTATGTCTGGCTCGGTCCGGTGCTGACAGCCGTCCAGCACCTCGTCCCGGCGCATATGCGCGCCACGGCGTCAGCCTGCTTCCTGCTCATCAACAACCTGATCGGGCTGGGTCTGGGCAGCTGGGTCGTCGGACAGCTGTCGAAGGGCCTGGCCCCGGCCTATGGCAGCGAATCGCTGCGCTACGCCATCGCGGTGGCACTGTGCCTGTATCTGGTCGCCGGTGCGCTGATGGCCCTCGCCAGTCGCAGGCTGGAGCGCGACTGGGTGGCGTGACCCACTGGGTCCCGGCCACGAACGTCACCCCGGCATAGGCTGGGTTCTCCCGGTTCGGGGCAGGACAAGAGCCGCAAGAGACCCCAGCCTCCGCCGGGGTGACGTCGGGGCGCCTACCGCTCCCGCGTCGCCGCGAACGTCACCTTCGCATAGCGGTCGGCGATATACCCTACCTCCCACGCGCTCTTGGCCAGAAACACCGGATTCCCGTCGCGATCCTTCGCCATCGCGCTGCGATGCAGGTCGGTAAACGCCTTCAGGTCCGCCGGATCGGCCGCCGACACCCATCGCGCCGTCTCGAACGGCGCCATTTCCAGCCCCGCCGCGACCTTGTATTCCACCTCCAGCCGGCTCAGCAGCACTTCGAGCTGCAACTGCCCGACCACGCCGATGACCCAGTTCGACCCGATGTCGGGATAGAAGACCTGCGTCACCCCTTCCTCGGCCATGTCGTCCAGCGCTTTGCGCAACTGCTTGGTCTTGGTCGGGTCCTTCAGCACCACGCGGCGCAGGATTTCGGGCGCGAAGTTGGGCAGCCCGGTGAAGCGCACATCGGCCCGCTCGGACAGCGTATCGCCCACTCGCAGCGTCCCGTGGTTGGGAATCCCGATGATGTCGCCTGGATAGGCCTCATCCGCCAGCTCGCGTTCGCGCGCGAAGAACAGGATCGGCGAATGGATCGCGATCGGCTTGCCGTGCCCCGACGGGGTCAGCTTCATGCCGCGTTTGAACACCCCCGAACACAGCCGCATGAACGCGATCCGGTCGCGGTGGTTGGGGTCCATGTTCGCCTGCACCTTGAACACGAAGCCGGTCACGCGATCGTCGGTCGGCTCGACGGCGGCCGGTTCGGCGGGCTGCGCGCGGGGCGGGGGGGCGTGGCGCGCGATGGCATCGATCAGCGAATCGACACCGAACTCCTTCAGCGCCGACCCGAAATAGACCGGGGTCAGGTCGCCTGCGCGGTACGCCGCGCCGTCGAAGCTGGCATAGCCGCCAGTCGCCAGTTCGGCCTCTTCGCGCAACCGCTCGGCGCCCTCCGCCGACAGCACGCTGTCGATCCGTTCGTCGTCAAGGCCCGTGAACTGCTCGACCTTGCCCTGAAAATCCTTGGTCCCGGCCTCGGGCTGCAACAGCCGGTTGTCGACCAGATCGTAAATCCCCTCGAACTGCCCGCCCATGCCCGCCGGCCACGTCATCGGGCACACGTCGAGTTGCAGCATGTCGGCGACCTCGTCGAGCAACTCGAACGGGTCGCGGCCTTCGCGATCGACCTTGTTGACGAAGGTGATGATCGGCACGCTGCGCAACCGGCACACTTCGAACAGCTTGCGCGTCTGCGGCTCGATGCCCTTGGCGGCGTCGATCACCATCACCGCCGAATCGACGGCGGTCAGCGTGCGGTATGTGTCCTCGGAAAAGTCCTCGTGGCCCGGCGTGTCGAGCAGGTTGAAGGTGAGGCCGTTCCGTTCGAACGTCATCACCGACGACGTGACCGAAATCCCGCGCTGCTGCTCGATCTTCATCCAGTCCGACCGCGCGCGCCGCGCCTGTCCGCGTGCCTTGACCTCACCCGCCAGATGGATCGCACCGCCGAACAGCAGCAGCTTTTCGGTCAGCGTGGTCTTGCCGGCGTCGGGGTGGGAAATGATCGCGAAGGTGCGGCGATCGGAAATATGGTCCATCGCCGGCCTTTAGGGCCGCGGGGGGAGGGCGGCAAGATTGGGGTTGGAAGAGAGGGGTTCACGCGAAGGCGCGAAGGCGCGAAGGCGCGAAGGCGCGGAGACAAGAAGGAATATTTTCGCGCAAAGGGGCGAAGGACGCAGAGGGGTTGCGTTATGGGACACCGGCTGCCTCCGGCAGACCGTTACTGCGGTTGCAGCGAAGAGAAGGCCGCTGGCGCGGCGGAGCTTTCCCCGCGGACGCAACCTCTTTGCGTCCTTTGCGCCTTTGCGCGAAATCCAACTCTTCTTCGCGTCTCCGCGCCTTCGCGTGAAAATCAACCCTTCAACGTCACCGACATCGCCGCCCGATGCGACTGCCCCGGCGCAACCCGGTGGATACCCGGCTTGTCGAAGATGTTCCCGGTAAACCCCTCCGGGTCGGCGATCCCGTCCCACGGCTCGATGCAGACGAACGCCGCCCCCGGCTTGGTCCACACCCCCAGCTTCGGCATTCCCGGAAAGTCGACGCGCAACTGCGGGCCGTCCGCCGCGCCATAGGTCACGCTGTCGCTGTGGACGGGATCGAATACCAGCGCATCGTCGGCGAACAGCGCGTCGGTCAGGTGCAGCACCCGCCCGTCGAGCGGGCTCGGCCGCCGCTCCGCCGCGATCGTGCCATTGGCGGCGATCGCGGCGACGGTGCCAACTTCGGTGTCCGAAAACACCATCCGGTGCGCTGTCCGGTCGTATCCGTAAGGCAGCGGCCACGCGAACGCCGGGTGGAACCCGATGCTCGCCGGCAGGTCGCGGTCGCCGGTATTGGTCACCGACACCGCGGTATGCAGGGTGGCGCCCTCCAGCCGATGTTCCACGTGAAGCGTGAAGCCGAACGGATAGACCGCCCGCGTCCCGGCATCGTCGGTCAGTTCGTACCGCACGGAAACGTCGTTCTGCGCAACCTTCGCGAACATCCGCCGCCGCGCAAAGCCGTGCTTGCCCAGCGTGTAGGCCTCGCCATCCACCCGGTACGTGTCGTCCTGCAACGCGCCGATGATCGGGAACAGGATCGGCGCGTGGCCGGTCCAGAACGCCGGATCGGCATCGGTCATCAGCTCGCGCCCCGCCGCATCCTTGAGCGAATGCAACTCCGCGCCCAGCGGATCTATCGTCGCCGTCAGCACGCCGTTGGTCAGCACCACGCTCATGCGCGCAGGCTCGCGCCGACCTTCGCCGCGGCGGCGACGATCTTGTCGGAGATTGCCTTCAGCTCGGGATCGGTGAAGCTCCTCGACCCCGGTTGCAGCGTCACCTCGATCGCGAGGCTCTTGTGCCCCGGCTCGACTCCCTGCCCGGCGAACACGTCGAACAGCCGCGCATCGACGATCGCCGCCTTGTCCGCGCCACGCACCGCGCGCACCAGCTGGTCGCCCGCCAGACTGTCGGCCACGAGGAACGCGAAGTCGCGCGTCACCGCCTGCAACGCCGGCGGGGCATAGGCGGCGCGCATGAACCCGCTGCCGCGCTTTGCCGGCAGGGCGTCGAGATAGATTTCCGCCGCCACCGCGCCCGCGCCCAGGTCGAACGCCTTGGCGGTGACCGGGTGCAGCACGCCGAAGCTCGCCAGCACCGTCTTCGGCCCCAGCCTGAGCGTCGCCGACTGCCCCGGATGGAACACGTCACCCGCACCGTCCATCACCTGCAAATTCGCCACCGGTGCGCCCGCCGCCTCGAGCAGTGCCAGCACCTCGCTCTTGGCATCGAACGCGTCAAAGCCCTGCGCCTTGCCGCCGCGCCAGCCGCGCGCGGTCCGCTCGCCCGCGAACACGATGCCCAGCGTCATCCGCTCGCCATCGGCCAGATAGCGCCGCCCGATCTCGAACAACCGCACGCTGCTCGCGCCCCGCTTCAGGTTGCGCGCCGCCGCGCTCAACAATCCGGGCAGCAGCGACGGGCGCATCACCCGCATGTCGCTGGCGATCGGGTTCACGACCTCCCATGCGCCGCCACCGAACGGGGCGGCTTCGTCGTCGGCGATGAAGCTCCACGTGATCGCCTCGGCCAGCCCGCGCGCCGCCGCGGCGCGCCGCATCCGCCGTTCCAGCTTCTGTTCCGCCGTCGCGGTCGGCACCGCCACGCCCGCCGGGCGATCGAGCGGGGTGGAGGGAACCTTGTCGAGCCCCTCGATCCGGATCACTTCCTCGACCAGATCGGCGGTGCCGTCGACATCGCGCCGCCACGACGGAACCGTCACCTGCCAGCCGTCACCGACGGCGAAGCCCAGCCGTTCCAATATGTCGCGCTGCCGGTCCTCGGCCACGTCCAGCCCGCCCAGCGTCGCGACGCGCTCCGGCTGATGGACGATGACGCGCGGTTCGGTCGGCGGCGATCCCGCCCTGGTCACGCCACTGGCGGTGCCGCCACACAGTTCGACGACATAGTTCGTCGCGATCGCCAGCCCGGCGTCGAGGAACGCCGGATCGACCCCGCGTTCGAACCGGGTGCGCGCATCGCTGGTCAGCGTCAGCTTCTGGCCCGTGCGCGCGATCGCCTCCGGCGTGAAATACGCACATTCGATCAGCACGTCGGTGGTCGCCGCCGACACGCCCGAATGCTCGCCGCCCATGATCCCGCCGATGTCGTGCACCGCCGAAGCGTCGGCGATCACCGTCTCGCCACCGTCCAGCGTGTACGACTTGCCGTTCAGCGCCACGACGCTCTCGCCCGGCTTCGCCTGCCGCGCCACCAGCCCGCCGTCCAGCCTGGCCATATCATAGACGTGCAGCGGCCGGCCCAGATCGAACATCACGTAATTGGTGATGTCGACCAGCGTCGAGATCGGCTTCTGCCCGATCGCGGTCAGCCGGCGGCGCATCCATTCGGGTGCCTCGCCATTGGTGAGGCCACGCACTGCCTGCGCATGGAAGGCCGGGCAACCCGCCGCATCCTCGACCCGCACGTCTGGCCCGCCGCCTTCGCCCGCGACCACCGGCACCGCCAGCGGCTTGAGCGTGCCGTATCCGGCCGCCGCGAGGTCGCGCGCGATGCCGCGCACGCCCATGCAATCCTGCCGGTTCGGCGTGACGCTGACGTCGATGACCGGATCGTCCAGCCCGGCCCAGGCGGGGAAGGGGGTGCCGACCGGCGCGTCGGCGGGCAGCTCGATGATCCCGTCATGATCCTCGCCCAGCTCCAGCTCGCGCGTCGAACACATCATGCCGTTCGATTCGACGCCGCGGATCGCCGCGACCTTCAGCACCATGCCGTTCGCCGGCACCGTAGCGCCCGGCATCCCGAACACACCGATCAACCCAGCGCGGGCGTTGGGCGCGCCGCACACCACCTGCAACGGGCCGTCACCGGCATCGACGGAGAGGACCTGCAACTTGTCCGCCTGCGGATGCGGCTCCGCCGTCAGAACGCGGGCGATGCGGAAGGCGCCGAGCTTCTCGCCCGGATTCTCGACGCCCTCGACCTCCAGCCCGATGCGGGTCAGTGCGCCCAGGATCGTGTCGAGCGATGCGTCGGTGTCGAGATGCTGGTGCAGCCAGCCAAGCGTGAACTTCATGCGCCTACTCCCCCCGACAGCGTGGGGACGTCCAGCGCCGCGAAGCCATAATGTTTCAACCAGCGCAGGTCGCCGTCGAAGAACGGGCGCAGGTCGTCCATGCCGTATTTCAGCATCGCAAGGCGATCGACGCCGGTGCCGAACGCGAAGCCCTGCCACTCGTTCGGGTCGAGGCCGCACGCCGCGATGACCTTCGGGTGGACCATGCCGCTGCCCAGCACTTCCATCCAGCCGCCATTGCCCCCGGCCGGGTCGCCGCCGACGACGCGGCGGCCCTTCTCGATGGTATAGCCGACATCGACCTCGGCCGATGGTTCGGTGAAGGGGAAATAGCTGGGGCGCAGGCGCAGGACGATGTCGTCACGCTCGAAATACGCCTTCAGGAACGTCTCCAGCGTCCATTTGAGATGCCCCATATGGATGCCGCGATCGATCACCAGTCCCTCGATCTGGTGGAACATCGGCGTGTGGGTCGCGTCGCTGTCGCTGCGATAGACCCGCCCCGGTGCGATGATGCGGATCGGCGGCTGCCGCGTCATCATCGTGCGGATTTGCACCGGACTCGTATGGGTGCGGAGCACGAACCGCTGCGCGGTTCGATCATGCTCCGGACCGGCCGGCGGTGCGCCAGCCCCGTCCGACGGCGACGGGCTTTGCCCGGCGCGGGTCGATTGGGACGCGCCGGTGGCGGAGCCACCGGCGTCGGACGCTGCCTCGGCAGCGCCGGCCGCGCTTGCAGTTTCCTCGCCCTGCGGGCTTCGGCGCTGCGCGTAGAACGTATCATGCATCGCGCGCGCCGGATGCGTCTCCGGAATGTTGAGCGCGGTAAAATTGTGCCAGTCGTCCTCGATCTCCGGCCCCGTCGCGACGGCAAAGCCCAGATCGGCGAAGATCTCCGCCAGTTCGTCCATGACCTGACTGACCGGATGCACCCCGCCCGCCGCGACGCGATCGACCGGCAGCGTCAGGTCGACCCGCTCCGACGCCAGCTTCGCCGCCAGCGCGTGGGCTTGGAGGTCCGCCTTGCGCGCGCCGATCGCCGCCGTCACCGCTTCGCGCAGCGCGTGGATGCCCGGCGCGACGGTCTGGCGTTCGTCGGGCGACAGGCCGCCCAGCGTCTTGAGCAGGCCGGTGATCGCCCCCTGCTTGCCCAGCGCATGGACACGCACCGCCTCCAGCGCGTCGATGCCGGCGGAAGCATCGATGGCGGCGAGCAGGTCGGCACGCAGTTGGTCGAGATCGGGGGTCACGGTCGCTCCGGTGGTCGGGATAGGCGACCGGCTTTATTGCGGAACGGCGGCGAAGCCTAGCCCCGTGGACAGGTCGTGCCAGTGGGGGTTGGTGGTTTCGATCAGCGTCAGCTTCCAGTTACGCTGCCATTCCTTGATCCGCTTCTCGCGCTGGATCGCGGTTTCCATCGTGTCGTGGCGTTCGAACCAGACGAGACGATGGCAGTTGTTGCGGCGGGAGAAGCCGTTGAAGGTGCCGGTGCGGTGCTGGTGGATGCGCTGGGGCAGGTTGCTGGTGACGCCGGTGTAGATGGTGCCATGCCGGCCGCTCGCCACGATGTAGACGCATGGCTCGCGGACGATGCTCATCGCTTCGACATAACCCTTCCGTCATCCCGACGAAAGTCGGGATCCATGGACGAGGTGTGGTTGATGGTGCGCGCCACCGTTAGCGTCGTGTGTCCATGGATCCCGGCCTTCGCCGGGATGACGAAGCTAGGCCCGCAACCGGAAAACACGAAAAACGCCGGCGGGTTACCCCACCGGCGTTTCTCATCCCTCAAACAGAAACCGTGCGCTTTACGCGGCGGCCTGTTCCGGCAGGGCGGCCTTCGCCTGCGCGACGATCGCCTTGAAGGCGGCTTCCTCGTGCATCGCGATATCGGCCAGGACCTTCCGGTCGAGTTCGATGCCGGCCAGCTTGCAGCCGTGCATGAACTGCGAATAGGTGATGCCTTCCGCGCGGACACCGGCGTTGATGCGCTGGATCCACAGGCCGCGGAAGGTCCGCTTCTTCACCTTGCGGTCGCGGTAGGCGTACTGACCGGCCTTTTCGACGGCCTGGCGCGCGATGCGGATCGTGTTCTTGCGACGGCCATAATAGCCCTTCGCCTGATCCAGAATCCGCTTGTGCTTCGCCTTGGTGGTCGTGCCGCGCTTGATACGTGCCATGCTTCAGTACTCCTTAACGCAGACCGTAGGGCGCCCACGCCTTGACACGGGCGGTGTCGGCGTCGGCGAGGACCGAAGTCCCGCGGTTCTGGCGGATGTACTTCGCGTTGTGCGAGATCAGGCGGTGGCGCTTGCCCGCGACACCGTGCTTGATCTTGCCGGTGGCGGTGAGCTTGAAGCGCTTCTTCACGCCGCTCTTGGTCTTGAGCTTGGGCATTTTGGTCTCCTCGTGAATCACGACGTGCGGATTGCCGCGGCAGCCCCAGATGGCCGGGCGAATCCCTTGAAAGGTCGTGGAAAGAGCGCGCCCCTAACCCGCCTGGTCACAAAACGCAACAACCGGAACTCGTTTCGCCTGCGAACGGTTGGGATGCGATGGCCGACGTTTCCGAAACTGCCGGCGCACCCGTCGCCCCCCGCCGCCGCGACTGGCGACGCATCGCGCTGCGGACGCTGCTCGGGATCGTCGCGGCGGTCTTCCTCGCATGGGCAGTCCTGTTCGTGACGAAGGGCCGGTTCCTGAAGGGCACGTTCGAACGGATCGCCTCGTCGCAGAGCGGGCGGACGGTGCGCGTTGCCGGCGATTTCCAGTTCTACTTCAACCCGCTGAACCTGAAATTCTTGGCAGAGGGGCTGTCGGTATCGAATCCGGACTGGGCGGGCGGCGGCAATGTGTTCGAAGCGAAGAAGCTCGACAGCTCGGTCGCCACGCTCACCTTCCTGTTCGGGCGGCGGCGGGTGAACTGGCTGGAGCTCGACGGCGCGCGCGCCGACCTGCACTGGGATGCCGCGCGGCGGCGCAATACCTGGACGTTCGGCGACCCGAACCGGCGCGGCAAGAAGCTGGAGCTGCCGATCGTGCGCAGCGGCAGCTTTCGCGACACGCGCATCCGCTATCGCGACCCGCAGTTCCGGCTCGACGGGACGTTCGACCTCGCGCCCGCGACCACGGCAGGCGCGCAATTCGAACGCGCGATCCGGGCGACCGGGCGCGGTACGGTGCGCGGGCGGCCGTTCCGCCTGACCGGCGAGCTGCAGTCGCCCAATGCGACGATCCGCGGCGGCCAGAACCGGCTGACCGCGCGGATCGAGGTGGCGCGGTCGGTCGCGATCCTTGCCGGTACGCTGCCCGGGCCGACCGAACTCGACGGATCGAACCTCGCCGTCCGCCTGCGCGGTCGCAACCTTGCCGAAGTGTTCGCGGTGCTGGGCATCATCACCCCGAACACGCGCACCTATCGCCTGACCGGGCGAATGACGAAGGACGGCGCCGACTGGAAGTTCACGCGGCTGCGCGGGACCTTCGGCGACAGCGATCTGGCGGGCAGGCTGACCGTGACGCAGCGCGAGCCGCGCCTGCTGCTGACCGCCGACCTGACCTCGCGCACGCTCGACATCGTCGATATGTCGGCGTTCGTCGGCTACGACCTCGAACGCGTCGAGGCGCAGGGCGCGGCGGGCGTGATCGAGCGGCGGGGTGGCGTACCGCGGCTGCTGCCCGACGCGAAGCTGAACGTGGAGGCGCTGCGAAATTTCGATGCGAAGGTCCGTTATCAGGTCGGCACCGTCCGCGCGCGCAGCCTGCCGGTGTCGAACGTCGACCTGACGCTGGACCTGAACGACCGGCTGCTCAAGCTGTCGCCGATGACCTTCGCCATGGCGCGCGGCAATGTCGCGTCGGACATCGTCATCGACGCGCGCCGTCGGCCTGCGGTCACCGATTACGACATCCGCCTGTCGCCGACGCCGATGGGGCGGCTGCTTGCCGGCTGGGGTGTCGCGGAAGCGGGCACTACCGGGACCGTGAAGGGGCGGGTCAAGCTGACCGGGACCGGCGATACCGTACAGGAGTCGCTGGCCAGCTCGAACGGGCGGATCGCGATCATCCTGCCCGCCGGCAGCTTCTGGACGCGCAACATCCAGTTGTCCGAACTCGACCTCGGCACCTTCGCGCAGAAGATGTTCGAGGGGAAGCTGAAGGAACCGGTGCGGATCAATTGCGGCCTGATCGGCTTCTCGGTGCGCGGCGGGGTGGCGGCGGCGGACCCGATCCTGATCGATACGCAGAAGAACGTCATGATCGGCCGCGGGGGGTTCAGCTTCCGCAATGAATCGATCGATCTTGCCTTCCGCGCCGATTCCAAACGATTCTCGCTGTTCGCCGGCCAGTCGCCGGTCGGGGTCGGCGGGTATTTCGCCGAGCCGCGTTACTCGGTCGTCAGCCCCGAACTGCTCAGCCGTGCCGGTGCCGGGCTTGGTCTCGCGTTGGTGGCGACGCCGGTGGCGGGGGTGCTCGCGTTCGTCGATCCGGGCGACGCGAAGGGCGCGGCGTGTGGCCCCATCCTCACCGGCGCAACGGCGCGTGCCCAGCGGACCAAGGGTGGCGAGGCACGCGACGATGTCGGGCGGGGGACTACCGCCAAGGCGGAGGACGGTCGCTCGAACCGGGGCGAGCGGAAGGAACAGCGGAAGAAGTTTCTCGGGATTTTCTGATTTCCACGCGAAGGCGCGAAGGCGCGGAAAGAAGAAGGTAGATTTCGCGCAGAGACGCGGAGGCGCAGAGGGGTTGCGTTCGCGGCAAGGTCGGCCGCGTTAGCGGCTCTCAATCTGCGTTGCAGCGCAAGACATCGTCTGCCGAACGCAACCGGTCGCCCGGGGCGGGACCTCTCTGCGGCTCTGCGCGAAATCTACCTTTTTGAACCTTCTTCGTGCCTTCGCGCCTTCGCGTGAAATCACAAAATCCCCGGAAACGCCCCGCCATCGATCAACAGGCTCTGCCCGGTAATGAAGCCGGCCTTGTCCGAACACAGGAACGCACAGGCCGCCCCGAATTCGGCCGGATCGCCGATCCGCTTCGCCGGGATCGCCTCCGCCCGCTTCGCCTTTTCCTCGGCCGCCGTGGTGCCGTTCTTCGCCGCCGCCGCCTCGCTTATCGACGCGATGCGGGCGGTGTCGAACGATCCGGGCAGCAGGCCGTTGATGGTGACGTTCGCATGTGCCACCGACCGTGCGATCCCCGCGACGAAGCCGGTCAGGCCGGCGCGTGCGCCGCTCGACAGGTCGAGGCCGGGCAGCGGCATCTTGACCGAGCCCGACGTGATGTTGACCACTCGGCCGAAACCCCGTTCGGCCATGCCGGGCAGCACCGCCTGGATCAGCAGGGCAGGGGTGACGAAGTTCGACTCGACGCCGGCGCGGATGCCGTCCGCATCGAGTTCGGTGTAGGGCTTCACCGGCGGGCCGCCATTGTTGTTGACCAGAATGTCGGGGTCCGGACAGGCGGCGAGCAACGCGGCGCGGCCGTCTTCGCTCGACAGGTCGGCGACCACCTCGGTCACGGTCACCCCGCTCTCGGCACGGATGGCCGCGGCGGTGGCCTTCAGCTTTTCCGCATCGCGTCCGTTGACGACGACATCCACCCCGGCGCGCGCGAGTTCGAACGCGCAGGCGCGGCCGAGGCCCGCGCTCGACGCGCACACGATCGCCTTGCGGCCGGCAATTCCCAGATCCATGCTTGGTCCCCTATTTCTTCAGGCGCCATCCGGTGCGGAAGATCACGGTGATGACGGCGACGCACAGTATCAGGAAACCGAACGTCGCCCCCAGGCTGGCGCCGACCGACACGTCGCCCGCGCCGAAGAAGGTCCAGCGGAACCCGCTGATGAGATAGACGATCGGGTTGAACAGGCTGATCGTCCGCCACACGCCCGGCAGCATGTCGATCGAGTAGAAGGCGCCGCCGAGGAAGGTCAGCGGCGTGACCACCAGCAGCGGAATCACCTGCAACTGTTCGAACCCCTTGGCCCACAGCCCCAGGATGAAGCCGAACAGGCAGAAGGTCGTCGCGACCAGCAGCAGATAGCACAGCGCCCAGAACGGGTGCGCCACGGTCACGTCGACGAACAGGTGCGCCGTGGCGAAGATCACCAGCGCCACGATCACCGACTTGCTCGCCGCCGCCCCGACATAGCCGACCAGCGTTTCCAGCGTGGAGATCGGGGCGGAGAGCAGTTCATAGATCGTCCCCGACCATTTCGGCATGAAGATGCCGAAGCTGGCGTTGAAGATGCTTTCGGTCAGCATCGTCAGCATCATCAGCCCCGGCACGATGAACGCGCCGTACGGCACGCCGCCGACCTCGGTCATGCGGCTGCCGATCGCGGTGCCGAAGACGACGAAATACAGCGACGTCGTGATGACCGGCGTCATCAGCGAGGTCCAGATCGTCCGCCCGAACCGCGCCAGTTCGAACCGATAGATGGCGAGCACGCCGTGCCAGTTGAACGTCATGCCCGCGCTCCTTCTTCGTGCACCAGCCCGACGAAGATATCCTCGAGGCTCGACTGTTTCGTCGCGATGTCCTTCCACCCGATCCCGGCCTCGTCGACCGCGCGCAGCAGCGCGCGCACGCCGTTATCCTCGGCCTTGGCATCGAAGGCGAAGGTCAGCGCGTGCCCCTCGTCGGTCAGCGTCAGCGGCCAGTGCGACAGCGCGTCGGGCACCGCGTGCATCGGTTCGGCCAGCGTCAGCGTCAGCGTCTTCTTGCCCAGCTTGCGCATCAACGCCGCCTTTTCCTCGACCAGGATCAGCCGGCCCTTGGCGATCACCCCCACCCGGTCGGCCATTTCCTCGGCCTCCTCGATATAATGGGTGGTGAGGATGATGGTGACGCCGCGCGAGCGCAGGTCGTGGACCAGCCGCCACATATCGCGGCGCAATTCGACATCGACGCCCGCGGTCGGTTCGTCAAGGAACAGGATGTCGGGTTCGTGGGACAGCGCCTTGGCGATCATCACCCGGCGCTTCATCCCGCCCGACAATTCGGTCAGCTTGGCATCGCGCTTGTCCCACAGCGTCAGGTCGCGCAACAGCTTCTCGATGAACGCCGGATCGCCATGCCGTCCGAACAGCCGGCGCGAGAAGGTGACCGTCGCCATCACCGTCTCGAACGCGTCGGTCAGCAGTTCCTGCGGCACGAGGCCGATGCGCGTCCGCGTCTCACGATAGTCGCGCACCGTGTCGAACCCGGCGGCGGTGATCGTGCCCGCGCTTGGCGTCACGATGCCGCAGATGATGCTGATGAGCGTGGTCTTGCCCGCGCCGTTCGGTCCCAGCAGCGCAAAGATTTCGCCCTTGGCGATGTCGAGATCGGTCGGCTGGAGCGCGACGGTACCCGACTGGTAGGTCTTGGCGACGCCCCGGATCGAAAGAATGGTGTCCATGCGGCGGCTTGTCCCACGCTTTGATGACGGGGGGAAGGCGCGTTACGTCGCCTTCGCCTTGCGCGCGTCGGCGACCGCCGTCTGCAACGCCGGCAGCGTCTGCGCACCCCCCAGCACCTGGTCGCCGACCACCCACGACGGCGTGCCGGTGAAGCCGAGGGCGCTGGCCGTCTTCATGTTGCGCTCGATCTCGCCGGCGATCTGCGGCGACCGGATCGCGGTGCGCGCGGCGGCGATGTCCAGCCCCGCGGCCTGCGCCGCCGCGGCGATCGCGCTGCTGTCGACCCGACCGCTGGCGTAGAGGGCGTCGTGGAACGGTTTGAACTTTCCCTGCAACGCCGCGGCCAGCGCCCATTCGGCGGCGCTGCGGCTGTCGGGCGACAGGATCGGCAACTCGCGATAGACGATGCGGACGTTCGGATCGGCCGCGATCAGCCCGGTGATCGCCGGCAGGCTGGCGCGGCAGAAGCCGCAGGCATAGTCGAGATAGGCGACGACGCTGACATCGCCGTTCGGATTGCCCGCGACCGCGCCGGGAAAGGGTTCGACGATCGCCGCGCGGTTGGCCGCCACCGCCTTGCCCGATTCCTTCGCCTGCAACCGGCGCATCGCTTCGGGCAGGATTTCGGGGTTGGCGAGGATATAGTCGCGCACCACCGTCTCGGTCGCGGCACGGTCGGCAGATCCGCGCTGCGCCACGATCGCACCGCCCGCGCCCGCCAGCGCCGCGGCGGCCAGCATCAGGACGTTGCCGACCCGGCCCATCATTCCCCCCGCCGCCGGCGGTTGCGGCGGTCCTGCTCGAACGCGGTCTGCGACGTCATCTGTATGTCCTGTGCCCTGATCCAGTCGGTCGCCCCCTGTGGCAGCAGCGCCATCGCCCGCCGCGCGCTGGCCAGCGCCATGCCGGTGTCGCCCGACAGCGATGCATATTCGGCCATCGCCAGCGCGACCCGCGCCGGATCGCCGCGCCGTTCGTACAGGATGCTCAGCTGATACCATGCGAACGGGTTCCGGTTGTCGCGCGAAACCGCCTGTTTCAGCACCCGTTCCGCCTCGTTCAGCAGTGCCGGATCCTCGGCGGCGATCAGCGCATGGCCGAAGGTCGCGGCGATCAGCGGCGACGACCGCGTCCGTTCGGTCGCCTCGCGCAGCGCGGCCAGCGCGTCCTTCGGCTTGCCCGATTCGAGCAGGATCTGCCCTTCGAGTTCGAGGAAATAGGGATCGTCGGGTGCCGCCCTCACCAGCGCCAGCGTCTCCGCCGCCGCCTGCTCGGGATATCCCGATTTGTGATAGGCATAGGCGCGGGCATAATGGGCATAGATGCTCTGGTCGCTGGCGGGATAGCGGCGCAGCGTATCCTTGGGATCGCTGACATAGCCGCGCAGCTTGGCCTGCACCCGCTTGAACCGCGTCTCCAGCGCCGGGTCGGTCGCCACCTTGAACGCGGGCGAGGTCTGCACGTCCTGCGTCAGGTTGGCGATACGCTCGCCGGTCAGCGGGTGGGTGCGCTGATAGCCATTGTCCTGCGGGATCGCGAGGCGATATTCCATGTTCTGGAGCTTCTTGAAGAAGTCCAGCATCCCCTGGCCCGAGATATTGGCGCCGCGCAGGAAGCGCGATCCGGCCGCATCCGCCGCGCTTTCCTGCGTCCGGCTGAACGACAGATAGCTGCCCATCGCCGCCTGCTGCCCGGCGGCGAGGATGCCCGCCCCCGCCTCGCCCGCGCCCGCCGCCATCGCCGCGACCCCCAGCAACAGGCTGAGCACGGTGATGCCGGTGGCCGGTGCCATGCCGCGTCCGGCGAGCGGGACGTGCCCGCCGACGATATGGCCGATCTCGTGGGCGATGACGCCCTGCACCTCGTTGGCGTCGTCGGCGGCGTCGACCAGTCCCGAATGGAGATAGACCGTCTGCCCGCCCGCGACGAAGGCGTTGATCGACTTGTCCTGCAGCAGCACGACGTTGAAGTTGCGCGGGTCCAGTCCGGCCGCGACCGCGATCGGCCGCGACATGTCGTTCAGCAACGCCTCGGTCTCGGCATCGCGCAGCATCGACTGGGCGGCGGCAGGCTGCGTGAACAGGAGGATGGCGGCGACGATGCCGCCCAGCGCGCGCTTCATGGCGTCCTTATCGGCGATGGGGCGGACATGGGTCAACGCCGCGATGCCGCCTGCCGGTTGAACCGCAGATGAAGAGGTTGTCCGGAAACTCGCTGACTCGAAAGTTTCCAGATACCCTTCAGGCGCTGGCGCGAAATTCCGGAAACGCCTCGAACAGCTTGATGCCGGTGGGCGGCTGCGACCGGTCGCCCGCCCGCGCCCGCACCGCGAAGTCGACGATCTCGCCGACCGATTCGTAGCCGCACGGTTTCGACACGACGCCCAGCGCCCCGTCGATCCCCTCGTCGAGCATGGCCGGGTTGGCGGTCAGGAAGATGACGGTCGTGCCGTAATTCTTGCCGAGCATCCGGCCGATCGTCGGCCCGGTCGGTCCGTCGCGCAGGTTGCAATCGACCAGCGCCACATCGGGACGGACCGATGCGAGTTCGAGCGCGCGCGACATGTCGGCGGCGATCCCGATCGGCCGATAGCCATGTTCCTCCAGCGATGCTTCGAGGTCGATCGCGACCAGCATCTCGTCTTCGACGATCAGGACGGTGGGAGGGAGCATGGTCATTCCGTACATAACTAAGATTTTCGCAACGTCCCTCGACGGGTTCCGTTCCGGCATCCGTCGCGTTCCGTGACGGAGTGTGTCCGTACCATGACACCGATGTCGCGCGATCTGTCGCTTGTATCGTGCCGCCACCGCCGCTAATGCCCGCGGCGGGCCACGCTGTCCCAACGCAGCGCGTGCTCTCTGTGAGGAGAGACTGACATGACTGATCTTCCGCCTAAGCCGGCCACGACTCCCGCTCGCCCGTACTTCTCGTCCGGGCCCTGCGCCAAGCCGCCGGGCTGGTCCGCCGGCCGCCTCAACCCCGTCAGCCTCGGCCGGTCGCACCGTTCGAAGATCGGCAAGCAGCGTCTGCAATATTGCATCGACCTGATGCGCGAGCTGCTGAACCTGCCCGACACCCACCGCATCGGCATCGTCCCCGGGTCCGACACCGGCGCGTTCGAAATGGCGATGTGGACCATGCTCGGCGCGCGCCCCGTCACCGCGCTCGCCTGGGAAAGCTTCGGCGAGGGCTGGGTCACTGACGCGGTCAAGCAGCTCCGGATCGATCCCACCGTCGTGCGCGCCGATTACGGCCAGCTGCCCGACCTGGCCGCGATCGACTGGAGCCACGACGTGCTGTTCACGTGGAACGGCACCACCAGCGGCGTGCGCGTGCCGAACGCCGATTTCATTCCCGGGACCCGCGAAGGCCTCTCGTTCGCCGACGCGACGTCGGGCGTGTTCGCCTATGACATCGACTGGGCGAAGATCGACGTCGCGACCTTCAGTTGGCAGAAGGTGCTGGGCGGCGAGGGCGCGCACGGTGTGCTGATCCTCGGCCCGCGCGCCGTCGAGCGGCTGGAGAGCTACACCCCCGCCTGGCCGCTGCCGAAGGTCTTCCGGCTGGTGTCGAAGGGCAAGTTGGCCGAAGGCGTGTTCAAGGGCGAGACGATCAACACGCCGTCGATGCTAGCGGTCGAGGACGCGATCTTCAGCCTCGAATGGGCCAGGTCGCTGGGTAAGGATGGCCTGATCGCGCGCAGCGACGCCAATGCCGCCGCGCTCGACGCGATCGTCGAGGCACGCGACTGGTTGGGGCACCTCGCCGCCGATCCGGCCACCCGGTCGAAGACCAGCGTCTGCCTGACCGTAGAAGGTGCCGACGAGGCGCTCATCAAGAAGATGGCGGCGCTGCTGGAGGCCGAAGGGGCCGCCTATGACGTCGCGGGCTATCGCGATGCTCCGGCTGGCCTGCGCATCTGGTGCGGCGCGACGGTCGATACCGCCGATATCGAGGCGCTCGGGCCATGGCTCGACTGGGCCTACGCGACCGCCAAGGCGGCTTAAAGCCCCCTCCCCTTCAGGGGAGAGGGTTGGGAGAGGGGCTGTCGCGCTACCTCTCCCCTGAAGGGGAGAGGGAGAAGGAACGAAACATGCCTAAAGTTCTGATTTCCGACAAGATGGACCCGAAAGCCGCCCAGATCTTCCGCGAACGCGGGGTCGAGGTGGACGAGATTACCGGCAAGACGCCCGAAGAACTGATCGCCATCATCGGCGACTATGACGGCCTCGCCATCCGCAGCTCGACCAGGGTGACGAAGGCGATCCTCGACGCGGCCACGAACCTCAAGGTCGTCGGCCGTGCCGGCATCGGTGTCGACAATGTCGACATTCCCGCCGCATCGGCCGCCGGTGTCGTCGTGATGAACACCCCGTTCGGCAATTCGATCACCACCGCCGAACACGCCATCGCGCTGATGTTCGCGCTCGCCCGCCAGCTGCCCGAGGCCGATGCCTCGACCCAGGCGGGCAAGTGGGAGAAGAACCGGTTCATGGGCGTCGAGCTGACCGGCAAGACGCTCGGCCTGATCGGCGCGGGCAATATCGGGTCGATCGTCGCCGACCGGGCGCAGGGGCTGAAGATGAAGGTCGTCGCCTTCGATCCGTTCCTGAGCCCCGAACGCGCGATCGAAATCGGCGTGGAGAAGGTCGAGCTGGACCAGCTGCTGGCCCGCGCCGATTTCATCACGCTGCACACACCGCTGACCGACCAGACCCGCAACATCCTGTCGGCGGAAAATCTGGCGAAGACCAAGAAGGGCGTGCGCATCATCAACTGCGCGCGCGGCGGGCTGATCGACGAAGCGGCGTTGAAGGCGGCGCTCGACAGCGGCCATGTCGCGGGGGCCGCGCTCGACGTGTTCGTGTCCGAACCGGCCAAGGAATCGCCGCTGTTCGGCACGCCCAACTTCGTGTCGACCCCGCACCTAGGCGCCTCGACCAGCGAGGCGCAGGTCAATGTCGCGATCCAGGTCGCCGAGCAGATGGCCGATTTCCTCGTGTCGGGCGGCGTCACCAACGCGCTGAACATGCCGTCGCTGTCGGCGGAAGAGGCGCCGCGCCTGAAGCCGTACATGGCGCTGGCCGAAAAGCTGGGCTCGCTGGTCGGGCAACTCACCACCGGCGCGATCGCCCGCGTTTCGGTGCACAGCGAAGGCGCGGCGGCCGAGCTGAACCAGAAGCCGATCGTCGGCGCGGTGCTCGCCGGGTTCCTGCGCGTGCAGTCGGACACGGTGAACATGGTCAACGCCCCGTTCCTCGCCAAGGAACGTGGGATCGAGGTGCGCGAAGTGCGCAACGACCGCGAGGGCGACTACCACACGCTGATCCGGGTCAGTCTCAAGACCGATGCCGGCGAACGTTCGGTCGCGGGCACGCTGTTCGGCAACGCCCAGCCGCGGCTGGTCGAACTGTTCGGCATCAAGGTCGAGGCCGATCTGGCCGGCCACATGCTGTACGTCGTCAACGAGGACGCGCCGGGCTTCATCGGCCGTATCGGCACGACGCTGGGCGAGGCGGGCGTGAACATCGGTACCTTCCACCTCGGCCGCCGCGATACCGGTGGCGAGGCGGTGGTGCTGCTGTCTGTCGACGAAGCGGTGACGCCGGAACTGGTCGCAAAGGTCCGCGCGCTGCCGGGCGTCAAGACGGCGATGCCGCTGAAGTTCTGATCGGACTACTACCGTGAGCGGACGGGCTGTCGGAGCGATCCGGCAGCCCGTTTGCGTATCTGCCACCCGCCGAACAGTTTCCCGAAGCCGTCGCCTGAAACGTCGTTTCAAAAAGCCGCCCCGATCGTCGCCCCAGCGAAGGCTGGGGCCTCTCTCTCGGCTACAGCGCATCGTGCCATCATGGGGATACCCCAGCCTGCGCTGGGGTGACGAAAATGGCGAACGGCAACTGAAACCTGCGCCGGGGTGACCTGTGTGGCGGACGGCGTTCCGTCCGTGCTTCCCCGCCCGCCTCGCACCCGCTAGGGGAAACGCCATGAACGACACCGGCCTCCTGCCCGAAGGGTTTCACGACCGCCTGCCCCCCGCCGCCGACGGCCTGCGCCGGTTCGAAGGGGCGGTGCTGGGTGTCGCGCATGGCTATGGCTATGAGCAGGTCGACCCGCCGCTGGCCGAGTTCGAGGCGGGGCTGGTGGGGCGTCTGAAGGGCACGGCGGCGACCGATGCGGTGCGTTTCGTCGATCCGGTCAGCCAGCGTACACTGGCCATCCGCCCCGACGTCACCGCGCAGGTCGCACGCATCGCCGCGACGCGCATGGGCCACCATCCGCGACCGGTGCGATTGTCCTATGCCGGGCCGGTATTGAAGCTGCGCGCGGGCGAACTGGCCCCGCGCCGGGCGCTGCGCCAGATCGGCGCGGAGTTGATCGGGCTCGACAGTGTCGGCGCCGCGACCGAGATCGTGACCGTCGCGGTCGAATCGCTGCGCGCGGCGGGCGTGACCGGCATCTCGATCGATTTCACCCTGCCCGATCTGGTGGCGACGCTGGCGGGCGATCCGCCGGGCCCGCATCACGACGCGCTGATCGCCGCGCTCGACGGCAAGGACGCCGGGCGCGTCGCGGCGATCGATCCCGCCTATCTGCCGCTGGTGGAGGCCGCCGGACCGTTCGCCACGGCGCTGCCGCGGCTGCGCGCGACCGACACCGCCGGGCGGCTGACGTCACGGCTGGACGCGATCGAGGCGGTGGCGGCGGCACTCCCGGGCGATGTCGGCGTCACGCTCGACCCGACCGAACGCCATGGCTTCGAATATCAGAGCTGGCTGGGCTTTTCGTTGTTCGCGCAGGGCGTGCTGGGCGAGGTAGGGCGCGGTGGCACCTATGCCGTATGCCATGCCGACGGGCGCGAGGAACCGGCGGTCGGATTTTCGCTCTATGCCGATGCGCTGCTGGATGCGGGGCTCGGCACGCAGGAGCGGCGGCGGCTGTTCCTGCCCGCCGGGACGGCACCGGCGGTGGCGGCCCGGCTGCGCGGCGAGGGCTGGGTGACGGTCGCGGCGCTGACCGCCGACGATACGCCGCAGGCGCAGCTATGCACCCACAGGTGGCACGGCGACACGGCGGTCGCGATCGCCGGATAGAGAAAGGGGCGACCGATCGGCCGCCCCTTCCTCGTTTACTCCGCCGCCTTGGGCTTGCGTCCGCGACGGCGCGGCGCGTCGCCCGCGTCGTCGGCGACATCCGTCGTGGCTTCGGTCGTGCGAGCCTTGCGACCCAGGCCGATGCGCTTCGCCATGTCGCGACGGCTCTGCGAATAGGTTTCGGCGACCATCGGATAGTCGGCACGCAGGCCATAGCGCTCGCGATAGGTTTCCGGGGTCAGGCCGTGGCCCGCCAAGTGACGGCGCAGCGTCTTGTACGACTTGCCGTCGATCATCGAGATGATGTGGTCCTTCGACGCCAGCGACTTGCGCACCGACACGGCCGGAACATGGTCCTGCTGCGGCGCCGCTTCTTCCGGCTCCGACGCACCGGACGCCAGTCCCAGAACGGTCGCGTGCATCGTCTGCAGGAATGCCGGAACATCCTCCGCCGCAACGCGGTTGTTGCCGTTGTTCAACCAGGCGATGGTAAGTTCAGTGGCCAGTTCGATCGCGTTCAGTTCGGAACCGTCTTCGGTCATGGAAATCTCCCTTGATTGTTGCGAAATGCGGCGTACCCGACGGCAGGTCAATAGAGATGAATCCAGTATTGGCCCTTTTTCGATAATTAATCTTCGAAAGCGCATTGATGTGGTGGTCGGATACGAACTGTTTATCATCGATCTTGCCCGATCGTCGCGAAGTATGGCGTGCGATATCGGGACGCCACGATATGGCGATGGCGCGACGTTTGCAGGCTTTCCGGCAGCACATCACCGTGCGGTCGATGTTGGACGGATGATGTGATGACCGAAACCGTCGCGATCGATGCGACCGATCCGATCTGGCACGATATTGCCGAAACGCTGCCGATATTGGCCTGCATCGTCGGTGACGACGGGCAATTATTATGGGCCAACCGGTGCTGGCGGATCGATATCGGTGTCGAAACGCCTGATAATCTTTGGACATTCTGCCCCGATGTCGACCGGGACGACGTGCGCGCCGACTGGCGGACGGGGGTGGCGACCGGCCGGCCCTTCACATTGGCGTTGCCGCTCCCGGCCGGGACGACGGGCTTCGCCGTTCGACCGGCTGGCGCCGGGCGCTGGATCGCGATCGGATCGGACGCGGAGACGCAGCGACGGGCCGAAACCGCGCGCGAAGCGACCCAGGCCGAACTCGACACGTTGACCAACGCTATGCCGCAAATGGTGTGGGCGACGCGGCCCGACGGCCATCACGACTTCTACAACGCCCAATGGTATCGCTTCACTGGCATGCCCGAAGGATCGACCGACGGCGAAGGATGGAACGGCATGTTCCATCCCGACGACCAGGAGCGCGCACGGGGCCGCTGGCGCCAGAGCCTGACGACCGGCGAGGATTACGAGATCGAGTATCGACTGCGCCACCGCAGCGGGCAATATCGCTGGGTGCTGGGCCGGGCGCTGCCGGTGCGCGACGCCGACGGCGCGATCGTCCGCTGGATCGGGACCTGCACAGATATCGATTCGGCGAAGCGTGCCGCCGAACAGAACGACATCCTCAGCCGCGAGCTGAGCCACCGTATCAAAAACATCTTCGCGATCGTCAGTGGCCTCGTCCGCATGTCGGCGCGGCAGATGCCCGCGGTGCGCGGCTTCGCCGACGATCTGGCGCGGCGGATCGCGGCGCTGGGTGCGGCGCACGATCTCGCGCGACCGCATAGCGACATCTCGCGGCCGGTGATCGGCGATGCCACGCTGCACCACATCCTGCGCGAGCTGCTGTCGCCCTACGCCACCGACCAGTGGCGGATCGAGGGCGACGACGTACCGATCGACGATCGCGGCGCGACGCCGGTCGCGCTGATCTTCCACGAACTGGCGACCAATGCCGCCAAATACGGCGCATTGTCGACGCCCGAGGGGCAGGTTTCGGTCCGTACGGTCCGCCACGACGGCATGCTCGGCATCGACTGGCGCGAGGTCGGGGGGCCGGCCATCCCCGGTGCGCCGCAGGCTACCGGCTTCGGCACGCGGCTGGCAGCGCTCAGCATCGAACAGCAGCTCGCAGGCCGGATCGAGCGCGACTGGCGGCCCGAGGGACTGGCGGTGCGGATCGAGGTCGCGTGCGACGCACTGGTCCGCGACGCCCCGACCTGACATTTGCTTCGGTCGATTCGATCCAGAATCGTCCCGGCGCAGGGCGGGTGGCACGGACAAACAAAAAGGGGCGGCATCCGTCGGGATGCCGCCCCTTTTGCGTTCTGCACCCCGGCGATCAGTTGCCGAAGGTGCGCTGCCACCAGCCCCGGCGCGGCGACGGCGTTTCGCCATCGGTCGCGTCGCCGGCATTGTCATCCGCCGGTTCGGCCGCTTCGGGTTCGGCGACTGCCGGCTCCGCGACGGGTGCTTCCTCGACCGGAGCCGCTTCGGCTGCCTTGCGGCGCGGCGCACGGCGCTTCTTGGGTGCAGGTTCTGCCTCGGCCTCGGCCGGCGCGGGTTCGGCGACCACCGGTTCCTCGACAACCGCTTCGACATCGGCCTTGCGACGGCGGGTGCGCTTGGGCTTGGGCGCTTCGGCGGCGGCTTCGACCGCGACCTTCGGCGTCTCGACCGGCTGCGGCGTCACGATCGGCGCGGCATCGCCGGCTTCGACCGTGACCGGTTCGGCAGGGGCGGCGTCGACGGTCGGTTCGACCTTGGCGCGGGCGCTCGGCCGGCGGCGGGTGCGCTTGGGCGCCGGGACCGGTTCGGCCTCGGGTTCGACCGCATCGGCTTCGACCGGGGTTTCGACGACCGCGTCGGTCGCCACATCGTCCTCGGCCGGCAAGTCGGCGACGGTGCCGGCGCCATCGGCCGCGTCGAACGCGCCCTCGCCGCGACGTCCCCCACGCCGGCCGCGACGGCGGCGCTTGCGCTTGCCGCTGTCGTCGCCCTGCGCGGCATCCGGCGCATCGCTCGCCCCGTCGCTGTCGACCGTCGCGTCGGTATCGGCGTCGTCGGCGACCTCGTCCTCACCGTCGTCGCTGTCGTCGGCCTCGCCGGTTTCGGTTTCGTCCTGGCCGTCCTCGTCCCGGTTGCGACCGCGACGCCCGCGGCGGCGGCGGCGGCGCTTGCCGCGGCCTTCGCCGTCCTCGTCGCTGCGGGCCGGACGTGCGGTCTCCTCGACCGCCGCGTCCTCGACCTCCTCGTCGATCTCGTCCTCGACATCGTCATAGGCGTCGTCCTCGTCGTCGACGACGACCAGCGGCTCGATGCGGGGCGGGTGCGCCGGCGGCGGGCCCGACGCCTCGACCGCCATGCGCGCGCCCTCGATCTCGGCATCGGGCACGATCTCGACGGTCACGCTGTAGCGGTCCTCGACCTCGGCGATGTCGGCGCGCTTCTTGTTCAGGACATAGAACGCTGCCTCCTGGCTGGCGCGCAGCACGATCAGCGACCCGCGACCGCGTGCGGCCTCGTCCTCGATCAGGCGCAGCGCCGACAGCCCGGCCGACGACGCCGTGCGGACGAGGCCGGTGCCCTCGCAATGCGGGCACTGGCGGGTCGATGCCTCCAGCACGCCGGTGCGCAGTCGCTGGCGGCTCATTTCCATCAGCCCGAAGGCGGAGATGCGGCCGACCTGGATGCGGGCGCGATCGTTCTTCAACGCCTCCTTCATCGCCTTCTCGACCTTGCGGACGTTGGACGAGTGATCCATGTCGATGAAGTCGATCACGACGAGGCCCGCCATGTCGCGCAGCCGCAGCTGGCGCGCGATCTCCTGCGCCGCTTCCAGGTTGGTCGCGGTCGCGGTCTGCTCGATATTGTGTTCGCGGGTCGACCGGCCCGAGTTGATGTCGATCGACACCAATGCCTCGGTCGGGTTGATGACCAGATAGCCGCCCGATTTCAGCTGCACGACCGGATTGTACATCGCGGCCAGCTGGTCCTCGACATGTGCCCGCTGGAACAGCGGCACCGCGTCGGCATATTGCTTCACCCGGCGCGCATGCGCGGGCATCAGCAGCCGCATATAGTCCTTGGCGTGGCGGAAGCCGCCCTCGCCCTCGACGATCACCTCGTCGATATCCTTGTTGTAGATGTCGCGGATCGCGCGCTTGATCAGGTCGCTGTCGCCATAGACCAGCGCCGGCGCCGACGACGTCAGCGTCTGGTCGCGGATACCGTCCCACAGCCGCGCGAGATAATCGAAGTCGCGCTTGATCTCCTGGCGCGAGCGCTGCAGCCCGGCGGTGCGGACGATACAGCCCATCGACGCCGGCAGCGTCAGTTCGGCCATGATCGACTTCAATCGCTTGCGGTCGGCCGCCGAGCTGATCTTGCGGCTGATCCCGCCGCCATGGGCGGTGTTGGGCATCAGCACGCAATAGCGGCCGGCCAGCGACAGGTACGTGGTCAGCGCCGCGCCCTTGTTGCCGCGCTCTTCCTTCACGACCTGCACCAGCAGCACCTGCCGGCGGCGGATGACGTCCTGGATCTTGTAGCGTCGGCGCAGGTTCAACCGGCGCTGGCGCAGCGCCTCGACCGCGGCATCGTCGCCCCCGCCCTTGCGCGCGGGACGGGCCGGGGCCTCGCCTTCCTCGTCGTCGTGATGGTCGTCCTCGTCCTCGTCGCGTTCGACGATCTCGACGCCGCCTTCCAGCTCGTCGTCATGATCGTCGTAATCGACGTCGTCGTCATGGTCGCCGGCGCGCAGTGCGGCTTCCTCGGCGGCGTGCGCGGCCTCCTCGGCCAGCAGCGCGTCGCGGTCTTCCTTCGGGATCTGGTAGTAATCCGGGTGGATTTCCGAAAAGGCGAGGAAGCCGTGGCGGTTGCCGCCGTAATCGACGAACGCCGCCTGCAACGACGGTTCGACCCGGGTCACCTTGGCAAGGTAGATATTGCCCTTGAGCTGCTTGCGCTCGGCCGATTCGAAATCGAATTCCTCGATCCGGTTACCCTTGACGACGGCGACCCGGGTTTCCTCCCGGTGGCGTGCGTCGATCAACATCCGCGTGGTCATGATAGTGTCTCCGGGCGCGCGGGACGGCTCGGCCAGTCGGCGCGCCTAAACGCGCGGCGGGGGACATGCCCGGTGCCTGCGCGCGATTGCTGGGATATGCGTCTGCTGGCATGGGCAGTCCGGAAAGCTCCGGACGGACAATCGTCGCCCCGACGCCGGCCGCGACAGCGGCACAGGCGGTACGGGACGGAACTTGCCACATGCAAACATCAACCTGATTAGACCCCCCCGGGGCGGGTACGCTTTGGGGGGGTGTCGCATCGGTTTCCCCGAACCAGGTTCGGGACCGACGTAACCGGGGGCGTAGCACCCGGCATCGCTAACGGCAACAGCCTCGGCGGTTCGTTACGCTAGCGGTGCAAGCTGCAATAAATGGTTAAAATCGGATTCAGCGTGTTGGTTCACCGTAGGTTGAGCCCCCCGGGCATAGCGTTGCCGCTCGAAAACAAACGAAGATCGGGCTGTATTTCCCATGGATTCGCGCTGGACCGGAACGGCGGTTGGAAGGCATAGCGCGCCGATGGGCGCGTTCCTGGCCTTTCTGTCGATCTGGTTCGGCGTGCCCGTCGCGGCCCAAAGCGTCGACGCCGTCGATGTCGGGCGCGACCGCATCACCATCCGCCTCGACACGCCTGCCGCCGGTGCTGCCAGCTTCGCGCTGGGCGGTCCCGACCGGCTGGTCGTCGACCTCGACGGCGTCGGGCCGGGCGGGCGCAGCGACCCCGGCGGGGTGGTCCGCGCGGTGCGGCAGGGCGCGCGCAGCGGCGGCAGCCGGATCGTGTTCGACCTGGACGTGCCCTCGGTCGTCACCGAAGGGCGGTTTTCCGACGACGGCCGAAAGCTGACGCTGACCCTGCGGAGCGTGGCCCCCGATCGCTTCGCGCGCGCGACCACCGCCGGGCGGATGCGGTTCCGGCCGCACCTGGCGCTGGCGACGATCGTGCCTGCATCGTCGTCGGCGGCGATGATCGTCGACCGGCGGCAGCGGGCGACGGCTTCGGTCCCGGTCCCGCGCAGCCGCCGCGGACAGCGGCTTCCCCGGGTCGAGGGCGATGCCGACCGGCCGCTGGTGGTGATCGATGCCGGGCATGGCGGGCACGATCCCGGCGCGATCTCCCCGCATGGCGGCATGCGGGAAAAGGACCTGACGCTGAAGACCGCGCGCGCGATCCGCGATTCGCTGCTGGCCAGCGGGCGGGTGCGGGTGGCGCTGACCCGCGACCGCGACGAGTTTCTCGTGCTACAGGAACGCTATGCGATCGCCCGGCGGCTGGGGGCCAGCCTGTTCATCTCGGTCCATTGCGACAGCGCCGAGAATCCGGACGCGACCGGTGCCAGCATCTACACCCTGTCGGAGGTCGCATCCGACCGCGAGGCCGCCCGGCTGGCCGCGCGCGAGAACAAGGCCGATATCCTCGCCGGGGTCGATCTCGGCCGGCAGAGCGCCGACATTTCGTCGATCCTGATCGACCTGACCCAGCGCGAGACGATGAACGCCTCGGCCGGGTTCGCCCGGCTGCTGGGGCGCGAGGCGACCGGGGTGATCCCGCTCAAACCGAACTATCACCGCATGGCGTCGCTGATGGTGCTGAAAGCGCCTGACCTGCCCTCCATCCTGTTCGAAACCGGCTATCTGTCGAACGATGCCGATGCCCGTCGGCTCGATTCCGCCGAAGGCCGCCGCGCCATCGCCAGGAGCGTGGAGCGCGCCGTCGAGGTGTATTTCGCGCGGCGGCTGGCGGCGCGTTGACGCGGGCGGTTTCCCGGAAAAGAATGGTATTCTGGGAGACGGGTGTTTTCCCCGAAACCCGTCAAACATGATGTTGCGGGAAAGCGGTCCTCGTTGAACATGCCTCAATGCATGAAGAACTCGACCGGTACGACCAGTTCGATCGTATTCCCTCGAACCTCTTCCGGCGGCCTGGGTAGTGGTTCCGCACGCTTGGGCAGGCTCATCGCCTCACTGTCGAGCGAGCGGATGCCGGATGGCCGCTCCAGCCTTGAAGACAACACTCGGCCGTCGCGGTCCATGACGAACCGGATGTATGGCACGCCTTGCTGCCGCCGCAAGCTCGCGTCGCGCGGGTAGCGGCGGACCTTGTTGAGCGCGGCCAGAACCTGCCCCTGCCACGTCGGCACGGCGTTCGACGACTGCGGGGCGGGTGGAACGGGCTTCGCCTCGGGTGCGGTCGTTTCCTTGACCTGGGTGTCAGGATCGGGCGCAGGCTTTGCCACCGTGGCCGGGGGCGCGGTTGCGATCGGCATCCGCACCACTGGCGGCTCCCTCCTTGGTTGCTGTGCTTGCGGTTGAGAGCGTTCCTTGCGCTGCTGCTTGGGGCCTGGTTTCGCCTCACGTGCCGGTTCGGGCGGGGCGGCGGGCGGTGCCACGTCGAATACCGCCAGCGCCGGAGCCGATTGCGCTGCCCGATAGGTCGTCCAGGTGAGCAGCGCGCCCGCGATCAGGGCAAGCGCGACGATCGCCACGCCGCAAGTCGCGAACAGCCGGGCACGCAGGCTGGTCGGCTGATCGGAATAGCGGCTGGTACTTCGCTCCGAGACGGCCGCGTGGCACTGCTCGATCAAGGCGGCGACTGCTATTGCAGACGGTAGCGAAGCGTCGCGAGAACGTTACGCGGTGCGCCAAAAATCTCGTGCGCCGAGAATCGATATCCTTGCCCGATGCTGCGATAATATGCCTTGTCCAGAAGGTTGTTCACTTCCAGTTGCACGCTCAGCCGCTGCGCGGGGCGGTAGGTCGCGGACAGATCGATCACGGCATAGGCCGGTTGCTGATTGCGCACGGCGACCCCGCTGACATTCTCGAAGTCGTAATAAATCCGGCTCTGCCAATTCACCCTGCCGCCCAGTGTCAGGCGGTTCAAGGCACCCGGAAGCCGGTACTGGGTACTCAGCTTGAACTGCGTGGTCGGGCTACCGGTATCCAGCCGATCCCCCGCCGCACCATAATCCTCGTCCCTGACGTATCGCGTGTCGGCGAAGGTGAAGCCTGCGCCGATCTGCCATCCGGGAGCAACTTCGCCCTGAACCTCGCTGTCTATACCCCAGGTACGCACCAGTCCGGTCGCCGCAGAGCATTCGGAGATCGGCGCGGTCACGCAACCGTTCTGATCGAGCAGCAGGACGGCACGGTTGGTTTCGTCGGTGCGGAACAGGATCAGACCCGTGTTGAGCGCACCGTTCAGATACTCGCCCTTGATCCCGGCTTCGTAATTCCTGCCGATCACGGGCGGCAGGAGGCTGCCATCGATGCCGGTGATCGCCTGCGGCTGGAACACGTCGGTATAACTGACATAGGCGGAATGGTGCGCTTCGAAATCCCAGGTCAGGCCGGCATATTTGGTCAGCCGTCCGTCGACCGATCCACCGCCAGCATAGAAAACGGTGCGGTCGTACCAGTCGAGCCGTGAGCCGAGCACCAGGGCGAGCCGGTCGAGAATGCTGAAACGGCCGGACGCATAGAGACTGTCCTGATTGTTGTGCGTCCTGTCGCGGAACGTGGGTTCGCCGATGTTCGGATAGCGTGCGCGGTGATTCCACGCCGCCAGATCGACGCCGGTCGTCAGCACATCATCGAACCCCCTGAACCACTGGACATCGCGACTTGTTTCGCGATCGACGGTGCCGCCGAACACGATCTGGTGGTCGCGTCCGAACAGCGAGAGCGGCCCCGACGCATAGGCGTCGACCGCCTTCTGGTCCCGATCCTTGTTCACCTTCCACCACGCATGGCTGAGCGTCGCGACGCTGTCGTCCAACGGGCGGAAGTTGGTGGCCAGCATGTCCGTCGCGCTGTCGACGTAGGTGGCGTTGACCTGAAGCGACCATCCCGCGCCGAAGTCATGCGCCAGACTGGCATAGACCGTGTGCACCCGGTTATCGCCATATTCCCAATCGGTGCCGGGGTAGGTCGATCGTGGCAGGGAGCGGTGCGTCCCATTGGGGTTGAGCGGGATGGCACCCCATATCGAATTCTGATGCGTGTAGAGATAGGAATAGCCGATGTTCATCGTGGTGCGATCGGCCAGATCGATATCGACCGTCAGATAGCCGAGCCGGCTGTCGTTGAACTCGATGTCCCGAAAGTTTCCGGCCTCCTGAAAGAAGCCCACGGCTCTCGCCCGGATCCGGCCGTCCGCCGTAAGCGGGCCGCCGATGTCCGCGGTCAGGCGATAGTCGTTCCAGCTTCCGGCGCTCGCGGAAGCCATCGCCACGAACTGGCGCGTGGGGCGTTTGCGGATCAGGTTCAGCGCGCCGGATGGATTGCCGCCGCCCTGCATCAGCCCGGTCGCCCCGCGAACGACCTCCACCCGGTCCTGCATCGCCATATTGCCGAGCGAGGATGGGATAGTCGTATCATGCAGGATCGGAATGCCATTCTGCGTCAATCGGTCGATCTCGCGTCCGCGCGCCGTGAACACCGGCCGCGCGTTGAAGTAATCGACGAAGACGCCGGGAACGATGGTGGCGATATCCACCAGATCGACCAGATTTTCCTGTTCGATCCGGGCGTTGGTGATGACCGTCACGGCTTGCGGCGTTTCCCGTAACGTAAGCGGCATCTTCGTCGCGCTGGACATGCGCCGGGTGGTGAACGAGCCTGTGGCCTCGGTAGCGTCCGGGTCGGACGTAACGCTGGCGGCGATGCCTGAACCTGCGATGCCGTTCGTGTCGCCTTCGACCCGCACCGGGCCAAGCTGGATCGCATCGCCGGTAACCTGAGGTGCGCGTTCGAGGGTCACCGTGTTGGCCCCCGTGAAGCGATAGGTCAGGCCTGTGCCCGTCAGCAGACGCGAGAGTGCCTCGGCCGCGCTGAACGATCCCCGGACGGTCGCGGTCGTGATGCCCTCCCCGATCTCGCTCGGAAAGCCGACCTGGACGCCGGATTGCCGCATATAGTCGCGCAGAGCGCTTCCCAATGGCTGTGCCGGAATATCGTAGGACCGCGCGACCTGACCCGATCCCGACTGCGCCCGCGCCGGCAAAGCGCCACCGGCAAGTGTTACGAGCAACGCGCCTGACGCCATAAGGAAAATGCGGGTGGCACCGGTACGGCAGCCAATGGATTCATGCTTCATCTATATCTTCCCCCACGCCTGGACGCAGGATGCGGCGCCCCAATGTGAGAGTGCGCCGCAATAGCGACACCCTCTTCCTTATCTGACGATGGCGGGGCCAGTGTTCCTAACACCTCGCCTGAAATTATTCGTGGTGGGCTGGACGTAGCACGGCGACACTGCCGAGCCGGTAGACGGCAAGACCGTTCATGCCGGCAATCGCATCGATGGCCTCCTCCGGGCGGTGGATGCGGAAGGCGCCGCTGATGCGGCGGGGGGACGGGGGTGTTCCCATGATGAAGACAGGGCCCGAGCGATAGCGGCCGATCGTGGCGATGGCGCTGCGCACATCGGCCCGGTCGAACAGGATTTCACCCTTTCGCCACGCCGCGATCGTATCGGGAGCAGCCTTTGGCATTCTGACTGGTGCCGCACCTTCGGTGTAGCGGGCGCTCTCGGAAGCGCGCAGCGACATGCTGCCGGCGACGCCCGATGAACGCACCTGGACACTGCCTTGTGTCACGGCGACCGAAACGGCGGCGTCCTCGCGCCGGACCTCGAAAGCGGTGCCGACATCCTGCGTCTCGCCGCCCAATGCCGCGACCCGGAATGGACGCCGATCGCCATGGGCGACCTCGAACCAGGCGTCGCCGCGCAGCAGCTCGATCCGGCGCTTGTTTCGGTCGTAGGAGACGGCGATCGCAGTATCGGCATTGAGCACCGCCCGACTTCCGTCCGCCAGCGTGACGCTCTCAACGGTCGTGCCGGTGCGATGATCGGCGCGCAGCATCACCGACAGATCGTCTCCCAAAATCAGCCCTGCCACGATCGCGGCAGCTGCGCCTGTCATGGCCATTCGGTGGACGGGACTCCTGAAGAGCCGCCGCCGGGTCCACCCAGAATGACTTGGCAAGGGCAATGCCCTGCCATTCGGGCTACCTGCCGCGACGCGCCAGATCGCGCGAGCTTCCTCGAAGGCGCGATCATGAAGTGGATCACCGGCGCGCCAGGCCTTGAACTGATCGAGTTCCTCGGGACGCATATCGCCGGACGCCATACGCACGATCCATCGTCTCGCCTGTTCGGCCGCCCGCTCCTCTCGATCGCGCACGCTTTCAGTCATGCCGCATCCTGACTGCCGACCGTGAATGGGCGGCTATAAGGTTCGACGGTTGGAAACAGGCTCTTCCTAACAGGACGGTCGAAAATAAAGTCACTCCGCCATGCGAACATCGGAAAGGATGCGCAGCGCACGGCGGATGTGGCGTTCCACGATCGTCGTGGAGATGTCGTAGCGCGCGGCGATTTCGCGTTGCGTCGTGCCGTGGACGCGGTTCAAGCGGAAAATGCTGCGCGTCGGTTCGGGAAGCGCTTCCATGGCTGCCCAGATTCGTGCGACCATGTCACGGCCCAGTACGATCCTGTCCTGTGCAGGGCGGTCGTCCTCAACCCACAGAAGCTGGTCGATCTCTTCCTTCGCTTCCTCCTTCCGTCGAGACGCTGTGCGAAGCTCGTCGGTCGCGGCGTTGACAGCCAGGCGATGCAAATAGGCGCGGGGATCGTCGATCGGCGGATCGTCGCGCACCGTCTGCACCTTGAACCACAGCCCTTGGGTGACATCCTCGGCAGCCGACCTGTCCCGCACGACGCGCTCCACCGTGCGAAGCCAGGTCGAGTGTTCGCTCAACAGCAAGCGAGAAAGGGCAATGGCGTTGGTCGGCATCGAACATGCCCATAGCGCGAGATGCGAATTACTCGCAATAGAGTGCCTTCGTCTGTCTTCCCCATTGGGAACAGCAAGCGAGGCGGCATCCGCGTTCTCGGAATCGATAGTGGAGAATGCTCGGATCGGGCCGCCATCCGCAGATTGCCGAGAGCGGAACGCTGACAGCTGGCGCATCGCTTGTAATGATACGTTATATCGATATCTGTCGGTGGTAGAGTGGGGTCGTACCGGGCAGGGGCACAGGATGAATTACGGGAACCATGCACATAACAAGTATGTGCGTTCCGCGGCCTTGGCGGTGGTTGCCTGGATGATCGTTGCGTCGTCACCTGCATGTGCGCAGCAAACGATGAATGCCGATCCACGTGATACCACCACGACCGCCGAATCGACGACGGTCGATACCGATCCTGCAACGATCGTCGTCACCGCCCGGCCACTGAACGACGCATTCGAGGTGAACGTCGGCGCGTTCGGCGACAAGGATCCGCTGGACGTGCCGCTCGCCATCCAGCTCTACGATGCCGAGGTGATCCGGTCGATCACCCCGCGGACGGTGCGCGACGTGCTGGTGCTCGATCCGGCGGTGCAGAGTTCGGCCTATGGCGGTGGCTTCGACAATTTCCGTCTGCGCGGCTTCGCGATGGACAATTTCAACACGATCCGCCGCGACGGCCTCGCGCTCGCGCCCCATTACGACATGCCGGTAGAACTGGTCGAGCGGATCGACGTGCTAAAGGGACCGTCCGGGTTCCTCTACGGCTTCAACTCGCCGGGCGGCACGATCAACTACATCTCCAAGCGGCCGACGCGCGATCCGTTCGCGACCGTGACCGTACGGGGGTCCACGCTGCGCAGCGGCTATGTCGCGCTGGATGCCAGCGGTTCGACCCTAGGCGGGGCGCTTGGCGTGCGCATCAACGCTGGCCATGAGAAGGTCGGCGGTTTCGACCATCTGGGCGACCTCGAACGGAGTTTCGTCGGCGTCGCCGCGGACGTACGGCTTGGTGAGCGGGCGCTGCTCCAGCTCAACGCCGACTGGGCGCGCAAGAGCAACATGAGCGATCCGCTGCTGCGCGCCGACCAGAGCCCGCGTGCCGACCCGCTCGATCCTGCCACCTATATCCTGCCGCCGCGCATCGATCGCCGCGATTCGTTGTCACCCTCATGGTATCGGCATCGGACCGAAGCCTACAACGTCGAGGGCAAGTTCGATTACGACCTCGGCGGTGGCTGGACCTCGATCACCCAGGCAAATTATTCGCAGGTCAATCGCCACGGCGGCTACATGGACCTGTTCGACATTCGTGCCGACGGCGCGATCGGTCGCGCCAGTCTGTACCAGTCGCGAGGGGAGGTCTTCACCACCTGGTCGGTCCAGTCGTATCTGTTAGGGCGGTTCGATATCGGCCCGGTCTCCCACCAGATCTTCGCCGGCGCTTCCCATCGCCAATTCCGCGACAAGAGCCCGTTCTGGGACTTCATCGAGAGCGGCAACGGCATTCCGGTAAGCCGCATCTCGGTCGGCAACGTGCTGCGCCCGGTGCAGCCGCCATCCTGGAATTTCGGTCCCCGCAACACGATCGAGTTCCACTCGCGCATCGAAGAGACGTCGATCTTCGCCAGCGACCTCATCAGGCTGACCCCGCAATTCGAGGTGCTGCTGGGGGGACGAAACATCTGGTACAAGGCGCGCGACCTGTCCGCGACCGCGGCGCCGCAGGACAGGACCGTGTTCGTTCCGACCGGTGCCGTCTTGTACCGCCCGGCACGCGGCGTCATGGCGTACGGCAGTTACTCGCGTGGTCTCGAAAAGGGCGACTACGCTCCCTTCAACGCCGTAAACGCCAACCAGCCCACCGGTACGATCGAATCCAACCAGGTCGAACTCGGGTTCAAGGCGACGCTTCGCGAAGGCCTGAACGCCGGCATCGCACTGTTCCGGATCGAGCGCGACGCGAGCTACCTCAACGGTGCGAACGTCTTCGTGAACGACGGTCGCTTCCGCCATCGCGGTGTCGAGGTGGACATCAACGGACAGGTGACGTCCGACCTGACGATACTGGGCGGTCTCGCCTTCCTCGACACCCGGCTTCGCGACGTGATCGACCCGACGACACTGGACAAGCGCAGCGAGGGCGCGCCGCGGTGGAAATGGTCGCTCGGCGCCCGTCACGCGATCACCGCGGCACCCGGCCTGTCGGTCGATACCCTGGTCAACTATGTCGGCCGGCGCCCGGTGGACGCGCAGAACAGCGGCTTTGTCCCGCGATATGCGACATGGGACGCGGGGATCGCCTACGACACGCGCATCGGTGGCACTCCGGTGAACGTCCGGCTTCACGGTAAGAACCTGACCAACGCCTATTACTATCCCGGTGTGTCGTTCGGCGGCCTCGACGTAGGACGCACACGCGAGGTCTTCCTGTCGGCCGCCACCACCTTCTGACGCGATGACGGCTTCGGAAGGAGTGACGCGCTGTTTCTCGATTGAGGATGCTATTTCGGGGAAACAGAAGGCTTTTCAAAAGCCGTTCATGCCAGTGCATGAGAATATCGCCGGGACCAAACATCTAAGGCCGTGCGCCAGGCACTTGCGCGCGGAACGTCGCCGGAAACGGGTGAACCAGTGTCAGCGTACCGCCATGTGCCTGCAAGACCTGACGCGCCAAGCTAAGTCCGATACCGCTCCCACTGAGTTTGGAGGTGTAGAACGGGCGGAATATGCCATGTGTGCGATCCGCCGGAACGCCAGGTCCGTTATCACTTATCTCGATTGTGAGAACGGCATCGTTTGAGTTGACTTGGATGTCGACCTTTCCGGATGATACGGTGCCCTGCTCGATCGCCTCGACGGCATTCTGCAACAATGCCCACAGCGCCTGGTTCATCTGGTCGCGGTCGATCTCGCCGGACAAGCCGGGTTCGATCTCGATCGAAAGACCGATTTCCGGCCAACGGCTGGCGAACAGCCGGGCAAGATCGTCGATCATCTCTCCGATCGACACGATCTGGCGCATGGGAGGCGGCAGGCGCGCGAGTTCGCGATAGGCTTCGGTAAACCGTCGCAGCCCGTCGGCTCGCCGGGCAAGCGTCGTGAGGATCTCTGACAGCAGTGCCGGATCGTTGTCACGGGCTTCAGCCGCTGCGATGCCGCACTCGGCCAGCGACACGATGGGCACCAGCCCGTTGAGCATTTCATGGCCGAGCACCTGGATCATCTCGGCGCTGGCGCGTGCCTCGGCGGTGCGCTCCTCGCTTTCAACATCGATCAGCGCCACCACCGATCGATCGCCAACCTCGACCCTGTCGGTGCGCCAGTTCCTTCCGGCGTGGCTCAGGTGCGTCGCGTCGCGATCGAACAGCGGTGCGGGGGGTGGCAATATGCGATCGTCGGTCGCGAAGAGCCGGCGTGCCGCCCGGTTCATCGTACGCGCGGTAGCTCCGTTGACCAGTACGAGCGGGGTAGGCGAGGCATCGAGCAGCAAGTGATGCGCGATCTGCGCTTCGTCGGGCGGGCCTGGCCGCGTAACCGGCACCGCCTGGTGATGCCTGACCAGCAGTAGGTTGGCGGCGATCAGCCACAGCAGCAGCAGGATCGTGCCGCACAACGCCAGCCACAGACCATGCGCCGCAGCCGCCCCGGTCGCGGCTCCACACAGGCCCAGCGCCGACGCTATCAGGAGGGCGTTACGATCCCGCCTAGAGACCATGCTGCGCCATGCGTCGGTAGAGGGTGCCCCGGCTCAGTCCCAATGCCGCAGCTGCCCGGGACACGTTGTGGCGATGCTCCTTCAGCGCAGCCTCGATCATCAGCTTCTCGGCATCCTGCATCGCGAACGTCGATGTGGCTTCGCCCACTGGATCGATGACCTGCGTGGCCGGTCGGATCGCGGCGACGTCGATCATGCCGTCGTCGGACAGCAGTACCGCGCGCTCGATCGCCAGCGCCAGTCCGCGGACCTCATCGGGCCAGTCGGCGATGGCGACGAACGCCTCCGCCGCCGGCGTGAGCCGCGGCGTGGCGCGGCCGTAGGTTTCACCGGCGACGCTGGCGAAGTGTCGCGCGAGCAGCACCGCGTCGTCGCGTCGTTCCGCGAGCGGCGGCATCGCGATCTCGACCGTACAGAGCCGCCGGCGCAGCGCGGGCGAGAGCGGCATGACGCTATCGACGATGGTGATGCAGCGCAGGCCTGGCACCAGCCGGTCGAGCAGCCGCGCTTGTGCCTGCGCGTCCAGGCGATCGACGTGGCGCAACACGATCGTATCGGCGGCATGGTCCAGCGCGGACCATTGATCGGGATCGGTCAGGTCGATCCGTGCCGCAATGGTTCCGGCGGTCGGCGACACCGCGTGCAGCGCCTCGGCGACCAGCGAGCGTCCGACGCCGGATACCCCGGTGATGCATACCGAGGCGACCGTCGGTCCGACCCGTCGTACGAGCGCACGGACCCGCTCGATCGCAGCCGACGTACCGAGCAGGGCGCTGCCCCCCGACGTGCCGACGGCGGCGGGTCGGTGTACCGCGCCACCGCCGACGCTGCGCATGATCGCGGCATCGACCTTGGCGAGCAGATCGTCCTTGCGCCACGGCTTCATGATGAAATCGCGCGCGCCAGCCTGCATCGCCGCCACGGCGATCCTGATGCCGCTGTGCGCCGTGATGACCACGACGCAGGCGTGGGGGTCGTCCGCGACGATCCGGGCGAGACAGGCCAGCCCCTCCTCGCCGTCCGACCGCCCCGGCGTGAAGTTCATGTCGAGCAGGATCGCGTCGTAGCGACGCCGCGCGAGCAGCGAGAAGGCACCGGCGGGGTCGGTCACGATCTCGAGACGGTGCCCGGCAAGGCGGAAGAGAATCTCCGTTGTGCGTGCGACGACCGCATCGTCCTCGATCAGCAAGATCTCGCGGGGGCTTGACTCGCGATCGGCGTGTCCGCCGGCGGACATATTGTTCAACGGCGATCGATCATCTGTCCGCGACGCCGGTGAAATCGGTTCATTCATAACGACTTGGCTTTTTGTTTCGTGGGCAGTGACATGTTCCCCATCATGACCGAACAGCCCGCATACGCAACACCCGCACCCGGCGCCGCGATGGATAGCAGGATCCAACGCACCCGGCGGCCGTGGTGGCGGGGTCGACCGGCGATCATCCTGCTGGTCCTGTCGATCGTCGCGCTCGCGATCTGGCGCTTCCTTCCCGAAAGCGGATCGACCGACATCGCCGCCGCCGACGTGGAGACGGGCGCGGTTGTGCGGGCGCCGTTCGACGATTACCTGCCGGTGCGGGCCACGGTCGCGCCCGAGATTACCACGCTGGTCGGCGTGCTGTCGGGCGGACAGGTCGAGCGGCTGCTGGTGCAGGACGGCGCGATCGTGACGGCAGGGGATTCGCTTGCGACGCTCGCCAATCCCGAACTGAAACTCGACGTGCTGACTCGCGAGGCGCAGATCGCCAGCCAGCTGGGCCAGGTCGCTGGCGAGGGGCTGGGGATCGAGCGCAATCGCCTCGACCGGGCGGGGCAGGTGGCACAGGCCGAGTACGACCTCATCAAGGCCCGCCGCGACCTCGCCATCCGTCAGCAGCTCCACGATCAGGGCTTCCTGTCCGACACCGGGGTGAAGAGCTTCCAGGAAGAGGCAGCCTATCAGGAGAAGCGGCTGAATCAGCTTCGCGCAGGCCGCAGTACCGAGGCCGGGATCACCGCCACGCAGGGGCGGCGGCTGGCCGATACGCAACGGCGCCTGTCGGGCAATCTTGCGGCGGTCCGCGCGGGGCTCGACGCGCTGACGGTCCGCGCGCCGGCGACCGGCCGCCTGACCAACTTCACACTGCAACCGGGCCAGACGCTCAAACCCGGCGATCCCGCCGGCCAGGTCGACAGCGAAGGCGCGTGGAAGCTGACCGCCGATGTCGACGAATATTATCTGGGCCGCGTCGCCGTGGGGCAAAGCGCGCGGGCGGGCGATACGCGCGCGACGGTCAGCAAGGTGCTGCCGGCGGTCAAGGACGGACGCTTTCGCGTCGAGCTGACCTTCGATGGTCGCGCTCCGACCGGGCTGAACCGGGGGCAGACGCTGGACATCCGTATCACGCTCGGCGCCGCATCACGCGCGATCGTGGTGCCGGTCGGTGGCTGGCTGGAGACCGGCGGCGGCGCGTCCGCCTTCGTGGTCGTCGATGGTGGTGACCATGCGCGTCGCCGGACCATCCGCACCGGACGCCGCAACCCCGACCAGGTCGAAATCCTGTCCGGCCTCGCGCCGGGCGACCGCATCGTCACCTCGAACCTGTCGTCCGTGAAAGGTGACACCCTCAACCTCCGCTGAAAGGCCCGTCCATGATCCGTCTCGAGAACATCCAGCGCCGCTACGTCTCCGACGAAGTGCAGACCACCGCGCTCCACGATATCGACCTGCATGTCGCGGAAGGCGAATTCCTCGCCATCATGGGGCCGTCGGGCTGCGGCAAGTCGACGCTGCTCAACACGCTGGGCACGGTCGATCGCCCGACCGGCGGACGTTACCTGTTCGGCGAGCGCGACTTGGCCGCCATGGACGAGAAGGAACTGGCGAAGTTCCGCGGCAGCACGCTCGGCTTCGTGTTCCAGAGCTTCAACCTGATCGACGAACTGACGATCGAGGAGAATGTCGCGCTCGGCCTCGCCTATCGCGCCGACGCTGGGGACCGACGCACGCGTGTCGCCGCGGCGATGGACAAGGTCGGCATCGCCCACCGCGCCCGTCACTATCCGCACCAGCTGTCGGGCGGCCAGCAGCAGCGCGCCGCCATCGCCCGCGCGATCGTCGGCGCGCCGAGGCTGATCCTGGCGGACGAGCCGACCGGCAACCTCGACACCGCAAATGGCGAGCAGGTGATGAACATCCTCGCCGGCCTCAACGAGGAAGGCGCGACGATCGTGATGGTCACCCACTCGCCCAGCCACGCCGACATGGCGAAGCGCCGCATCGACATGCTCGACGGTCGCATCGTCGCCAGCGCCCTGCGCGCGATCTGAAAGGAGCAAGGACATGAAGATTCCTCCCCCCGTCATCCTGCCCGCGCTCGCGCTCATCGCCGCGACCTTCGCCAGTGAAGAGCGACGCTATCCCGTGACGTCGTTCCGGACCGTGGATGTCGCCAGCGCCGATGACGTGACGATCCGCCGCGGCCCGACCGCATCGGTCGTGGCGAACGGCCCGCCCGATATACTGCGCGACGTGAACGTCGCAGTACGCGACGACACGTTGTTCATCCCGCGCGGTGCCGGGGCGCATCGGCGCGGCGTTCGCGTCGCCGTGACGGTGCCGGACCTGGCGTCCGTCCGGGCTGCCGGGGCGGGCGTCGTCACCGTCGTGGTCGCGAAGGGGCAACCGTTCGCCGGCGAGATGGCGGGGACGGGACGGCTGGTCGTCACCGGATCGGAACGAACCGATGCCTCGTCGGCGTCACGCGGCGATGACGCGCGCGTACCGGCGACCGGCTCCGATCGCGTCGCCATCACCGACGGCGCGCGCTGCACCGTCGAAGGCGGCGCGACCACGCGCGTCACGTGCGGCTGACCTTCCTCCTGTCCGGATATTCGCGATGAACCGCTTCGCCCTGACCTCGCTCTACCGCTCGCTCACTCGCCACAAGCTCTATTCCGCGCTGAACATCGGCGGACTGGCGGTGGGGATCGCCGTCTTCCTCGTCCTGTCGCTCTACGTCCGGTTCGAGACCGGCTACGAGAAATGGCTGCCCGATCACGACGGGATCTACCGCGTCCGGAGCGAGTGGAACATTCCTGGCAGCCCCTTCGACGGGGTGACGCCGCAGACGGCGGGCGGGGTGCTCGACATGATGAAGGAGGATTTTCCCGGCCTCCGGGGAACGCGCATCAGCACGGGCGGCAAGGTCATCCGGGGTGGGATCGGTGCGGAGGAGAAGATCGCCCGCGTCGATCCCGATTTCCTCGACGTGTTCCGCCTCGACGTGGTGCAGGGTGATGCGCGCAGCGCGCTGCGCCAGCCCTCGGACATGGTGCTGACGCAGGCCGCGGCGCGCCGGTATTTCGGATCGGCGGACCCGATCGGTCGCACGCTGACGATCCAGACGGGCAAGGAGCCTGCCGTCTACCGCGCGGTCGCGGTCGTCCGCGACCTGCCCGCGAACACCGACCTCGACGTCGCGATCCTGATCCCGATCAGGCAGCCGCCACCCGCCGGACAGGCGCTGTGGCGCAATCTCGGCGCACCCAGCCTGGAAACCTGGCTGCGGTTCGACACGCCCGACGCCGCGCGTGCCTTCGCACGGAAACTGCCCGGTTTCGTCGACCGCCACGGCGCCGATCTCGGGAAGGCGCCGTCCGATACGCTCCGCCTGCCGCTCACGCCCATCGCCGACATGCACCTCGCGCCGGTCGGCAAGGGGCAGGACAGCCGGCGGCTGACGGTGGCGACGCTGGGGATCGTCGGCATGCTCACTCTCCTGATCGCGATCGTCAACTATGTGAATCTCGCGACCGCGCGCGCCGGCCTGCGCGCGCGAGAGGTAGCGATGCGCAAGGTGCTGGGGGCCGACCGGGCGGCGCTCGTGCGCCAGTTCCTCGGCGAGGCGATGCTGATGGTCGGCGTCGCCGCGCTGATCGGCGGCATCCTTGCAGAGCTCGGGTTGCCGCTTGTCAACGCCGCGGGCGGGCTGTCGCTGTCCATGCCCTATGGCGTCGTGGTGCCGGGGCTCGTCGCTCTGACGATCGTGGTCGGGCTGCTCGCGGGCTTCTATCCGGCGTTGCTGCTGTCGCGCTTTCCCGCCGCCAGCGTACTTGCCTCTTCCCGCACGCCGGGCGGTGGTCGCGCGGGCACCCGGACACGCGAAGCGCTGGTCGTCTTCCAGTTCGCGCTCGCCATCGCCTTCATGATCGGAACGGCGGTGCTGTTCGCGCAGATGCACCACGTTCGCCAGACCGACCTGGGCTTCGATCGCGAGGGATTGATCGTCGTTCCCGCGATGACCGATTCCGGTCTGACCCCCGCCGACCGCGCCTCGCTGATGGCGGCGTTCCGCGAGATGCCGAACGTTACCAAGGTCACCGCCGCCACGATCGCGGCCGGGGGGTCGTTCAGCCATGCGGCGGTCAACATGCCGGTGCCCGGGCGTCCCGGCGACGGCCCGACCCTCAGGATGATCGAGGTCGGTCCGGACTTCTTCGACACCTACGGCATGCGCCTGCTCGCGGGCCGGGTTTTCGATCCGCGCTACGGCGGTGACGACTCCACCGACAAGAATGACGGCGGATCCTACAACATCATCATCAGCCGCAAGGCGGTGTCCGCGCTGGGCTTCGCCTCGCCGCAGGCGGCGATCGGCAGGACGGTGGGTGCGGGCGACCGGCTCCGCACCATCGTGGGCGTGGTCGACGATGCCCGCTTCCTGTCGCCGCGCGTCGCGATCGACCCGACCTTCTATGCCTACAAGGCGCGCCTGCCCGACTGGGCGATCGCGACGCTGCGTGTTCACGGTGACCCTCGCGCCGTCATGGACCGCATTCGCGCCAAGTGGCGGCAACTGGCACCGGCGGTGCCATTCGAGGCCGCCTATGCCGACCGCCGGGTCGCCCAGATGTACGCCGACGACGACCGCGCAACACGGCTGTTCGGGATCGGCGCAGGACTTGCCGTGCTGATCGGCTGCGTCGGGCTGTGGGGTCTCGCCTCGTTCAACACCGCGCGACGCGTCAAGGAGATCGGCATCCGCAAGACGCTCGGCGCGTCGTCGGCGGACATCGTGAAGCTGCTCGTCGGCCAGTTCCTGCGACCGGTGCTGATCGCCAACCTCGTTGCCTGGCCGCTCGCCTTCGTCGCGATGCGGACATGGCTGACGGGGTTCGACGACCGGATCGCGCTGTCGCCACTGTTCTTCGTCGGGGCGGGGCTGCTCGCGCTCGTCATCGCGGTCGTGACCGTGCTCGGCCAGGCGCTGCGCGCGAGCCGCGCCGCCCCCGCCTGGGCGCTGCGCCATGACTAGGCGCTGGCTGTTCGTGGCGGCGCTGCTGCTATGCGCCGCCCCCGCATCGGCGCAGACGCTGCGCGAGGCGATTGCGCAGGCATATGTCAGCAATCCCGAGCTCGCCGCCGCCCGCGCCCGGCAGGAGGCATTGGAAGAGACACCCGAACAGGCCCGCGCCGGCGGCCGCCCCGTCGTGGCGGTGACGGGGAACGGCGGTTACGATCGACTGGGCCTGGGGTCCGCCGCCTCCGCCACGGTCACCGGCACGATGCCGATCTGGACCGGCGGGCGTGTGTTGTCGGCGGTACGTGCCGCGAACGGCGACGTGGCGGCGGGGGCGGAAGCCCTGCGCGATGTCGAGGCGGTGATCCTTCAGCGCGTCGTCGGCGCCTATGCCGATCTGTTGTTCAGCCAGCAGGCCGTCGACGTGGCGCGGGTCGGGATCGAGCGGCTCGATCGCCAGGTCGCCGAGGCCCGCTCGCGCTTCGGCCTGGGGCAATCGACACGGACCGACGTCGCCCAGCTGGAAGCACAGCGTGCCAGCGTCGTCGCCAACCTGGCCGATGCGGAGGGCGCGCTGGCAACGGCAGCGGCCGTCTATCGCGCGACGGTGGGGCAGGATGCCGGCACCTTGTCGGCGGAGGTGGCGGCGCCGACCGCGCTGCCAACGACGCTGGCGGATGCGCGCGCGCAGGCCGAAACGAATAATCCGTTGCTGATGCGCCAGCGCCGCATCGTCGCAGCGGCCGGTGCCCGCATCGATCTGGCACGCGCCGAACGTGCGCCGTCGCTCGATCTGACGGGCAGCTACGGTCGCGGCACAGGGCTCGTCGATGGCGACATGCGTGGCTTTCCGGCCGCCACCTCGGCGGGGTTGGTCCTGCGCGTGCCACTGCTTACCGGCGGCCTCGTCTCCTCCCGCGTGCGCCAGGCGCAGGCGACCGCACGCGCCGAACGGTATCAGGCCGATGCCGCTTCCCGCGAGGCCCGCCGCGACGCCGATACCGCCTGGGCCGCCTTCACCGCCGCGCAAGGCCGCCTGCGCGCCTCGATTGACGGGCTGGCGGCGGCCGAGCTCGCGCTTCAGGGTGTGCGCGCCGAATATGGTTTCGGCCTGCGCTCGACCATCGACATCCTGGTCGCCGACCAGAGCCTGCGTGCCGCACAACTCTCGGTCGCGTCATCCCGTGCCGATGTTCTCGTGGCACAGGCGGCGTTGCTTCGGGCAACCGGTACGCTCAGGCCTGCTGCCTATGGATAAGCGTGGTAGCTGCCACTCTAAGTTGGGATCGAATTTCGGGAACGTCTGAGGCTGTGCATTATCAGCATTAACTGCGCTTCTGGATCGCGATCGACGCCGGTCGAGCGGCAGCGAGGCCGCCTAACACCCGGGCGGAGAGCGATGGTTGAAACTGCCGGTCGAGGCGCTAGCTTCGACGAGGAGTTTGGAGGGGCGATCACGTGGCTGGCAGCACCGGGATGCGACTCATTGCGCTGCTCGCCTTGGTCTGTGGCGCGCCCGCCATCGCACAGCCCGATGCGCCGCTTGTGACGCCGGCCACCGGGGAAGGCTGGATACCCTTCGATGATTCCACTGACGCAATCATCGTAAGGATCATGGTGGACGGTCGCCCGCTCGATGCCGTCGTCGACACGGGCGCACCAACGACGGTGATCGACCGCGCCTGGGCGTCTCGGAATGGCCTCACCGTGGAACCGTTTGAAGCTGCCGCCACGCGGGGGGCGGCGGCGCAACGCCGAACGGGGTCACGCGATTTCGCTGTTTCACGCTGGGTCGGTTCGAACAGGCGGCCGCCCGGCTGGCCGCGCGCAAGAACAAGGCCGATATCCTCGCCGGGGTCGATCTCGGCCGGCAGAGCGCCGACATCTCGTCGATCCTGATCGACCTGACCCAGCGCGAGACGATGAACGCCTCGGCCGGGTTCGCCCGGCTGCTGGGGCGCGAGGCGACCGGGGTCATCCCGCTCAAACCGAACTATCACCGCATGGCGTCGCTGATGGTGCTGAAAGCCCCCGACCTGCCCTCCATCCTGTTCGAAACCGGCTATCTGTCGAACGATGCCGATGCCCGTCGGCTCGATTCCGCCGAAGGCCGCCGCGCCATCGCCAGGAGCGTGGAACGCGCTGTCGAGGTGTATTTCGCGCGGCGGCTGGCGGCGCGTTGACGCAGGCGGTTTCCCGGAAAGGATGGTGAAACGGGAATGGTCTGGGGCGTAATGAACGGTATTGATACGTATTCACCCTGTGGTTTGATGCCACTTTAGCAACGTGTCCGATTCAATGGAGCTGGGGCTGATATGGTTCGATTTTCCATCGCCTTGTGTGCTCTTCTGTCTTCAACGATGGCAGCGTTCGCCCAAAATGCCACAGACCGGCCGGCATCAAACGCGGCAATTGTAACGCAAGATCCTGACCGCACGTCGCGTGCTGATGCCGCGTCTGAGCAGGTAGATATCGTTGTCGTGGGAAAGCGCCCCGGCGCGAACGTCGCTTCACCTCCGGTCCCGCCTCGCTGCGTGAAGAGACCCGGTGATCCTGCCGATCTGGTGCAGGTCAGCCTGTCCAAAACATCTCAGCGTGTGATTGCTCCTGATCGCAAAGGCATACTGGCTTTGCGAGATGACAGGGGAGGAGATATCCGGACCTATCTGGCAGCGTGCTGGCACTGGTGTAGGCCAATACGTCTTTAGAGTTACCGATGACGGAACACCTATGTGTATCGGTGCGGCCAAAATCAAACCTGACGGATGGGGGCAGCTACGCCAGATCTTAAAGACTACGAGGGACATGCGTGGTCGTTATGTGCATTTCACGACTCTCGTTGCAGCGCGGGACGCAGACTTGATCCGATTTTGGGTCGCTATAGGCGGAACTGGCGCACGCGTGATGGGTGGCGATACGAATCAGACACCAGTGCATGGAACATTTAGGTGGCTTCAGGCCGATATCGTGGTTGGACCGGTTCCACTCGGCGCCGATCATATCAGCTATGGCTTTTTACTGTGGGGAAAGGGCGACGTATGGGTTCTTGATCCCCACATCGAAGTGAATACACATGACGAAGTACGCAACATCCCCACTCTTCCAGTGACATTGAAAACTCCGTTAGGCGAGCAGACGCATGATCCCTTTTGATTGCAGACGCACTCCGATGATCGATTGATTGGGGCGTGGTCGTCTAGTTTGTATCCGGCAGCTGCTTACCGACCTTTCCCGATTGGGAACCCGTGACGGGACCCCGGTCGCACCGATCGCGTTGACGGTCGCCTGCGGGTTCCACTTTCCCGAAATGCCGCGTCGGACATGGCGTTTCGGGAACGTTGCAAGACGTCTGCTGCGGCGGCGTTCGGGGTCTGTAACGGGTCGGACGGGGCAACGCAGACGTTCGTCCAGTTCGCAGCCGCCCATGCAGCACGCTTTCGGAATCCGCCTTCAATCGTGCCCCGGCCCGAGCGACGGGTCGAGGTCGCGCGGGCGGACGAAGGTCGTCAGGTGTCCGCATCCGTCGCAGGCGCTCGCCCAGTCGCCGTCGAGTTCGAGCACCGCGACGCTGGCGGTCGGGAATTTCTCCTCCACCGCGCCGCGCAGCGGATTGCTCTCCGCCGACAGCAGCAGCACGAGGTCCTCGAGCCCCGGATTATGCCCGACCAGCAGCGCGCGGTCGGCGTCCGCCGGCAGCGCGCGGATCGCGTCGAGCAGCGTGCCGGCAGAAGCGAGGTAGAGCGTGCGGTCGTGCCGCGCCTCGGGCAACGTGCCGTACCCGCGGCGGAAATGGTCGAGCGTCTCGACTACGCGACGGGCCGAGCTGGCCGCGAGATGATCGAATTTCAGGCCCAGATGCCGGACCTGCGCGCCCATCGCGGTCGCGGCGCGCGCGCCCTTGGCATTCAGCGGCCGTTCGTGGTCGCTGAGTGCCGGATCGTCCCAGCCCGACTTGGCATGGCGCAGCAGCGTCAGCGTCTTCATATGGGCGGCTCCATCGGCAGGGCGTGAGCGCCATGCCCGACTTCGGCGTCCAAGGAAAGGGCGCGCGCGACCGCTTCGTCCAGCGTGCAGCGCGTGATCGGCGTTCCTTCCGGAAACGCGCCCAGCAGCCGCGACGGCATGGCGGCGGACAGCAGCACGAACAGCCCGCGATCGTCGGCGCGGCGGATCAGCCGGCCGAACGCCTGCGCGAGGCGCGCGCGCACCATCCGGTCGTCATAGGCGCTGCCCCCGCCCGCCAGCCGCCGCGCGGCGTGGAGCACGCCCGGCTTCACCCACGGCACCCCCTCCATCACCACCATCCGCAGCGAATGGCCGGGCACGTCCACCCCGTCGCGCAGCGCATCGGTCCCGATCAGCGACGCGCGCGGATCGTCGCGAAAGATGTCGACCAGCGTGCCGGTATCGATCGGGTCGACATGCTGGGCATAGAGCGGCAGCCCGTCGCGGGCGAGGCGGTCGGCGATCCGCGCATGGACGCCGCGCAGCCGCCGGATCGCGGTGAACAGCCCCAGCGTGCCGCCGCCCGCCGCGACGATCAGCCGGCCATAGGCATTGGCGAGCGCGGGCAGGTCGCCGCGCTTCACGTCGGTGACGATCAGCACCTCGGCCTGGGCGGCATAGGCGAACGGGCTCGCCGCCTCGAAATGGCTCGGCGGACGCATCAGGTGCGGCGCGCCGACCCGCGCATCGGCCATGTCCCAGTCGCCGCCGGCACGCAGCGTCGCCGACGTCACCAGCACGCCATGCGCCGGTTTGAGCACCGTTTCGGCGAACGGGCGGGTGGGGTCGAGCCAGTGGCGGTGCAGCCCCATGTCGTATTCGCGGCCCTCGACCCGGTCGACCGTCAGCCAGTCGACGAAATCGGGATCGACCGGCCCGCCGATCCGCGCGAGCAGCCGGCCCCATGCCGCGACCGTTTCCGCCCGCCAGCCCAGCGACGCGATCGCGCCTTCGATCCGGGCGCGCGCGGGACCGTCCATCCAGTCCGGCCCCTCGGTCAGTACTGCCTCCAGCCGCTTGCCGAGCGCGATCAGCGGGCGCAGCAGCGCATCCAGCGCCTGTGCGGCCGGGCCGGCGGCGTCGATCAGCTCGGCCGGCGGTTCGCTCAGTTCGGTTTCCAGCCCATAGCCCGCCTCGCCATCCTTGGCCCGCGCGAACACCGCGCCGCGCACGCACGCCAGCAATTCCTCGACCGGACCGAACGGATCGCCCTCCTGAATCCGCGCCAGCCAGCCATCGGCGGGCAGCGCGCGCGCGGCATCGACGGCGGCGGCGACCGCCTCGCCCCCCGCCGCATCATAGCTGGCGACGTCGGACAGCCGCGCGGCAAGGCCCCGTCGCCGCCCGCGCCCGCCGCCTTCGGGGCCCAGCACCCAGCGGCGGATCTCGATCGCCTCCATGCCGGTCAGCGCGGCGGAGAACATCGCGTCGGCCGCCTCGAACAGATGATGGCCCTCGTCGAAGACGTAGCGGGTCGGGCGCGTGCCGGTTTCCCGCCCCCGCGCGGCGTTGACCATCACCAGCGCATGGTTGGCGATGACGATATCGGCCTGCGCCGACGCCCGGGCCGCGCGTTCGATGAAGCATTTGCGGTAATGCGGGCAACCGGCATAGATGCACTCGCCGCGCCGGTCGGTCAGCGCGGTCGATCCGTTGCGGCGGAACAGCGTCGGCAGCCATCCGGGCAGGTCGCCGCCGATCATGTCGCCATCGGCGCTGTATGCCGCCCAGCGCGCGACCAGCTGCGCCAGCACCGCCGCCCGCCCCTGGAACCCGCCCTGCAGGGCATCCTCGAGGTTGAGCAGGCACAGATAATTCTCGCGTCCCTTGCGCGTCACCACCTTGGCACGGCGCTCGGCGTCGTCGGGAAACACGCGGACGCTTTCCTGCGCCAGCTGGCGTTGCAACGCCTTGGTAAAGGTCGACACCCACACCGCGCCATCCGCCGCCGCCGCCCACAGCGAGGTCGGCGCCAGATAGCCAAGCGTCTTGCCGATGCCAGTTCCAGCCTCCGCCAGCACCATGTTGGGCGTATCGCGCGCGGCGCGCGGCGCGAATGCCTGCGACGCGGCGGCGGCGAAGGCGCGTTGCCCCGGCCGCGCCTCGGCCGTGCTGCCGGTCAGCTCGGCCAGCCGTGCGGCGACCGCGTCGGGCGCCAGCGTCACCGTGCGCGGGTTGGCGCGCGGCGGCGCCTCTTCCCATTCGGGCAGCTTGCTGAACAGCCAGCGCTCGGCGGTCTCCGGTTTGGGCAGCACCTGCCCCAGCGCCGGCGCCCATGGCCAGCGCAGGCGGAACAGCGATTGCGCCGCGGTCCACGCCCCTTCCTGTTCGGGCCATGGCTTCGACGCGGTCGCGATCAGCGCCGCCGCCGCCCGGCGCAGCAATTCGGCCACATGCGCCTCGTCGGTGGGCGGGGGCAGCGCCAGCGCCTGCGCGATCCCCTTGGGCGTCGGCACCGCGAATCGCGCGGGATGGACGAAGGCGAACAGTTCGAGCAGGTCGAGCCCCGACAGCTCGGCATAGCCCAGCCGCTGCCCGATCAGCGCGGCGTTGAGCACGATCGTCGGCGTGTCCGCCACGCACGCGATCGCTTCCCCCCGGCTGACTTCGCGCGTGCCGTCGGCGGTCGCGATCCAGACGCCCGAATGGCTGGCGTGGAGGGCAGGGTAGGGGAGCATCGAACTGCCTTACCGCCACGCGCTCGGGAACGGAAGTGGAACGCGCCGGATCCATCCCATATCAGGGGGAGGATTCAGCGCGCACTCACCACAGCACGCCCTTGACCGGTTTGAGCGGTTCGGGCGCCGGATCGCCGATCGCCTGCAACAGGTCGATCTCGATCGTCCGGCACATCGCGGTCAGCGGCAGGTCGTGCACCGTATCGGCGAACGGATCGGCCAGGTCTTCGCCGATCTGCAACACGGCGAGGAACATCAGTCCCGCCAGCCCGGAACCCAGCGGCGTGGCGATGCCCAGCGTCTCGACCAGGCCGATGGGCAGCACGACACAGAACAGCCGGGTGAACAGCGACGGCAGGAAGCGATATTGCACCGGCAGCGGCGTGTTCTTGATCCGCTCCATGCCACCTTGCGCATTGGCGATGTCGATCATCACGCTTTCGAGGCTGGTCTGCTGGATGCTGTCGATCCAGCCGCGGCGCTGCGCCTCCGCGACGCGCTCGCCGGTCCCGTCGAGCAGCCCGTTGGCGACGTTTGTCCGGCCCAGCGGATCGCCCGCCTCGTCCCGCGACAGGAAGCGGTGGACCTCGTCCTTCGAATCCTGCCGCCGCAACTGGCAACGCAGCGCGTGGACATAGGCGATGTGGCGCAGCACGATCGACCGCTTGAGATCGCGCTTCTGTCCGCTGTCCTCCGGCCCGATGAACGCGATCGCGGCACGCGCCAGGTTGCGCGACGCGTTTATCATCAGGCCCCACAGCGATCGGCCCTCCCACCAGCGCGCATAGGCCGAATTGACGCGAAAGCCGAGGAACAGCGCCAATGCCGAACCGAACAGCGTCAGCGGCAACGATGGTGCCTTGAACGGCCATACGAGGAAGATGACGGTGACGATCACGTCCCAGATGAACAGGCCCAGTGCGGGCTTCCAGACTTCCGAAACGATGCGGGACAGGCGGGGTGCGTCGGATACGATCATCGACCACGCCTACGTCCAGCGCGGCAATAGGTTGCATCGCAACAGGTGGAAATTATGCGCCCGACCGCGTATCGGAAAGCGATGACCGACCCCGATATCCGCGATGCAGCATTGGTTTCAAAGGCTTGGCCGTATGAAGAGGCGCGCAAGCTCCTGAAGCGCTATCCCGACGGAAAGCCGGGCGGCGCGCCGGTCCTGTTCGAAACCGGTTATGGGCCGTCCGGTTTGCCGCATATCGGCACGTTCAACGAAGTGCTGCGCACGACGATGGTGCGCAAGGCGTTCATGGAACTGTCGGACCAGCCGACCCGGCTGATCGCGTTTTCGGACGACATGGACGGCCTGCGCAAGGTGCCGGACAATGTGCCGAACGGCGACCTGCTGCGCGAACATCTCGGCAAGCCGCTCAGCGAAATCCCCGATCCGTTCGGCACGCATGGCAGTTTCGCCGCGCACAACAACGCCCGGCTCCGCGCGTTTCTCGACCAGTACGGCTTCGACTATGAATTCGCGTCGTCGACCGACTATTATCGGGGCGGCCGGTTCGACGATGCGCTGCGGAACGTCCTGCGCAACATGGCTGCGATCCTCGACATCATGCTGCCGACGCTGGGTGCCGAACGCCGCGAAACCTATTCGCCGGTGCTGCCGATCTCGCCGACCAGCGGCATCGTGCTGCAGGTGCCTGTCGAGGTGCTCGACGCCGACACCGGCATGGTGGCGTTCATGGACGGCGACACCCGCGTCGAACGATCGGTCCTGTCGGGTGGGGCCAAGCTGCAATGGAAGGTCGACTGGGCGATGCGCTGGGCGGCGCTCGGCGTCGATTACGAGATGGCGGGCAAGGACCTGATCGATTCGGTCACGCAATCGTCGAAGATCGCCCGCGTGCTGGGCGCACGCCCGCCCGAGGGCTTCAATTACGAGATGTTCCTCGACGAACAGGGCCAGAAGATTTCGAAGTCGAAGGGCAACGGCCTCAGCCTCGAACAATGGCTGACCTATGGCCCGCCCGAAAGCGTCGCCTTCTACGCATATCGCGAACCGAAAAAGGCCAAGCAGCTCCATCTGGGCGTGATCCCGCGCGCGATCGACGAATACTGGCAGTTCCGCGCCAACTATGCCGGCCAGCCGGTCGAACAGCGGCTCGGCAACCCGGTCCACCACATCCATGGCGGTCCGCCGCCGGCCGAGACGCTGCCGGTGACGTTCGGGTTGCTGCTCAACCTCGTCGGCGTGATGGGCGACGCGACCAAGGCGCAGGTGTGGGGCTATCTCGCCAACTATGTCGCGGATGCGTCGGCCGGGCGTTATCCGGCGCTCGACGCGCTGATCGACCATGCGCTGGCCTATGTCCGCGACGTCGCCGACAAGCCCGAGCGCCGCGCCCCGACCGGGGTCGAGCGCGCCGCGCTGGAACGGCTCGATGCCGACCTCGCGGCGATGCCGGCGGACGCCACGCCCGAGGATATCCAGAACGCGGTGTACGAGATCGGCAAGACCGCCGGGTTCGACAGTTTGCGAGACTGGTTCAGGGCCTGCTACGAAACGCTGCTCGGCACGCCCCAGGGCCCGCGCATGGGCAGCTTCATCGCGCTCTACGGCATCGACAATAGCCGGAAACTGATCGCGGAGGCACTGGCGCGGTAGGGGCCGGGGCAATCCCGGCGATGCCGTTCGATTGTCGTCATTCCCGCGCAGGCGGGAATCCTTAGCCGCCGAGGTTTCGGCTCGATTCGCGACGACAGTGCATATGGACTCCCGCCTGCGCGGGAGTGACGCGGTTGGCGAAGGAGAGGGGGAGCCCCCGGAATCGTCACCCCAGCGCAGGCTGGGGTCTCCCGCGGCTCCTGCGGTGCCCTCTTACACGGAGACCCCAGCCTGCGCCGGGGTGACGTTGGGGCGGGAAGAGCCCCCTACTTCCGCTCCTCGTAGAACGTCTTCACGACATTCCACCCTTCCTCCGCCGTCTCGACGAAGGTGATGAGGTCGAGGTCGCGGGCCGAGATCACCCCCTCTTCGACCAGCGCGTCCCAGTTCACCACCCGCTCCCAGAATTCGCGGCCGTAGAACAGCACCGGGATCGGTTCGATCTTGCCGGTCTGGATCAGCGTCAGCAGCTCGAAGCTTTCATCGAACGTGCCGAACCCGCCGGGGAACACCGCGACCGCGCGGGCGCGCAGCAGGAAATGCATCTTGCGCAGCGCGAAATAGTGGAACTGCATCGACAGCGCCGGGGTGACGTACGGATTGGGCGCCTGTTCGTGCGGCAGGACGATGTTCAGCCCGATCGATTCGGCACCGGCCTCGTTCGCGCCGCGATTGGCGGCTTCCATGATCGACGGGCCGCCGCCCGAACACACGACGAAGTGCCGCTTGCCGTTGACGTCGTTGGGAAACTGGCTGGCATGGAACGCCAGTTCGCGTGCCACGTCGTAATAATGCGCCTTGGCGACGATCCGTTCGGCGATGGCGCGCGATGCGTCGTCCTGCGCCAGGTCGAGCAGCATCTCGGCCTTGTCGGGCTCGGGAATGCGCGCCGAGCCATAGATGACGAAGGTCGAGGCGATGTTCGCCTCGTCGAGCAGCAGCGAGGGTTTCAACAGCTCCAGCTGGAACCGCACCGGCCGCAGGTCCTCGCGCAACAGGAACTCCATGTCCTGGAACGCCAGTCGATAGGCGGGGTGTTCGGTCTGGGGGGTCGACAGCTGCGCGCGGGCCGCTTCGGCTTCCTGCTTGGCCCCGCGGAACACGCGGGACGGTACTTTTGTATCGGTCATAGGTGACAGGGTTGTAGGCACGGCCGCGAAAACCGGCAAGCGGGATGCGTCGGTGGCAGATCAGCGGCACAATGGCCGCCCGCCCATGTCGAAATGAAAATGGTTGTGGTGCGCGGCGTTGTAGTCGGGACCGAGCGTGGTGACGAACCGCTTGCACGCCGACCGGTGGACGATGCGCAGGAATTCGCGGACCTGCGGGTCGGCGCTGTTCCAGTCGCGTTCCAGCACGATCCGCCGTCCGTCGGCCAGCGTGAAGCCGCCGATATCGATCGCGTTGGCAAGGCCGTGTTCGGACACCCGCCCGGCCGAGCGCGCACCGCCGCCGATGATCCCGCGACAGGCATAGGTGCCGTAGCTGTCGATGCGCGTCACCTCGCTGCCCAGTATCTGTCGCGCGGCGGGGCGCACGCCGTGGCGGACCCAGCCGACCAACGCACGGGCGGCGGGGCAGCGAATCGCCTTGAGACCGTTTACCGGCACGCCGATGTCGAGCAGCTGCACCGCGCCCAGCACGACGCAGCCCGACCCGTAATCGCGGTCGGGCAACGGGCTGAAACGGACATCGGCCTTCGACAGGTCGGCGAAGCATTGCTGCGTATCGCGCGAGGTGATCGTCGGCAGCGTCACCGGCCCGGGTGGCCGCGGGGCTGCCGGCCGGGCACGCGGCGGCGGTGCCGCGCGGCGGTCGTCGCCACCGACGCAGCTCGCCAGAATCAGGCAGCAGGACAGGAGCAGCCGGCGCGGCAGGGTCATCGGATGGCCGGCTCCCACGTCGCGTCGCGACCGGCAAGCGGCGATGCGACGGATCGTGCTTTCCCCCGGTGGAACACGAATAAGGTAACCGCTGTCACGGAAAGGATTGCTCGCACTAGTAGTTTTTGAATATGTACTACTTTCGTATGACCCGGCAGCGGGTCGCCATCCTCACCTCCACGTTCCGGCAACGGACCGCTTCGCAAAGGGAATGCAGCGTGACCATCGTCGTTCGAACCCTGTCTGACCGTGTGTTCGAGATCGTGCGGGAGCGGATCGTCAGCGGGGCGCTCGCCGAAACCGTGCCGATCCGGCAGGACGCGCTCGCCAGCGAATTGGGTGTCAGCAAGATCCCGCTGCGCGAGGCGCTGGCGCGGCTGGAACAGGAAGGGCTGGTCGCCGGACAGGCGAATCGCGGCTATACCGTACGGCCGATGTCGGCGTCGCAGGCCGACGAGATCTACGAGCTGCGCCTCGCCGTCGAACCCAGTGCCGCCGCCTATGCCGCGCGCCATGCCGACGACCGGTACCGCGCGGCCGCCGTCGAGGCGTTCGAGCGGATCGGGGAGGGGGCGGGCGACGACCTGCTCGACGCCGCGGCACGCAACCGGGCGTTCCATGCGGCGCTGGTCGCCGCGGCCGGGCGCGACCTGACGATCGAGCTGGTGCAGCGCCTGTCGGTGCTTGCCGAACGCTATGTGGTTGCACATCTGCGTCCCGCAGGCCGCAACAACCGCGCCCACACCGAACACCGCGCGCTGCTCGACGCGTGGCTCGCCCGCGATGCCGATGCGGTGCGGGCGATGCTCACCCGTCACCTGCTGATGACGATCGAGGACCTGCGCAGCGAATTCGCCGCCGCTGCCGCCTGACCTGCGGGTGGGCGGGGTGCGATCGATCGGGTAGGGGGTGCCCATGGTCCGTTTCGTCCTCAGCCTCTTCGCGCTGTCGCTTGCCGCCGCCCCCGCCGCGGCACGCGACATCCTGTTCGTCGGCAACAGCTTCACCTTCGGCGCGGGCTCTCCGGTCGAGCGCTACCGACCCGACAGTGTCACCGACCTGAACGGCGAGGGGATCGGCGGCGTGCCGGCACTGTTCCGTGCCTTCGCCGAACAGTCCGGGCTCGACTGGACGGTGTCGCTCGAAACCTCGCCGGGCAAGGACCTGGCGTTCCACTATGCCCGCAAGCGCGCCGCGATCGACCGGCGCTGGGACGTGGTAATCCTGCAGGGCTATTCGACGCTCGATGCCGAACGTCCGGGCGATGCCACCCGCCATGGCGAGGCGGCGGGAAGGCTCGCGGCATTGGTGCGGGCGCGCAATCCGCAGGCGTCGGTGAAGCTGGTCGAAACCTGGTCGCGCGCCGACCTGACCTATCGCCCCGGCAGCCGCTGGTCGGGCAGGCCGATCGTGGCCATGGCGCAGGACCTGGCCGACGCCAACCGGCAGGTCGCCCGGACCACGCCCGGCATCGCCGGTACGATCCCCGTCGGCAGCGCGTGGAACCGCGCGATCGCGCGCCGGGTGGCCGACGCCAATCCTTATGACGGGATCGATCCGGGCAAGCTCGGCCTCTGGGCCGACGATCATTATCATGGCAGCAGCGCGGGCTATTATCTCCAGGCGCTGACGATCTTCGGCAGCGTCACCGGCTACGACGTCCGTCGGCTGGGCACCGGCGAGCGCGCCGCCGCCGACCTCGGCCTGACCGGCGATCAGGCGGTGGCGCTGCAACGGATCGCGTGGAAGACCCTGCGCGCACACCGTTGATGCGGGTCGTGGTCGCGGCGTTGTTGCTGGCGGGGTGCGGCGCTGGCGACGGTGATCGCGCGGCCCGGCTGGCCAGTGCCGGTCCGAACCCAGACCTGCCCGCGCTGCTGCGCGCCGCCGATGTCGGTGCCGGGCGGCGGGCATTCGGACAGTGCGCCGCCTGCCATACCATCGGCAAGGGGCGGCAGGCGCTGGCCGGCCCCAATCTGCACGGCATCCTCGGCCGCGCGGTCGCGGGAGATCCGCGCTTTGGCTATACCCAGGCGCTCAAGGACCATGGCGGGCGCTGGGACGATGCGCGGATGGACGCATGGCTCGCCGCGCCGATGCAGGTGGTGCCGGGCACGCGCATGGCGTTCGCCGGCGTGCGCGACCCAATGGAGCGCGCCGACCTCATCGCCCATCTCCGGTCGGAGAGTCGGTAGGCGCACCACTCGCCCGATACGTCACCGGCCTGCGCCGGGATGACGCTCGCATCCTAAAACTGGTGGCCGGTGCGGTTGCGTTTGGTCGCCAGATATTCAATGTTGTGCGGGTTGGGCGGCAGGTGATGTGGCACCCGTTCGACCACGGTGATGCCGGCCGTGGCCAGCCCCGCGACCTTCGCCGGGTTGTTGGTCAGCAGGCGGATGCGGTCCTGTCCCAGCAGCGTCAGCATCCGCCCGGCCACGCCGAAATCGCGCGCATCGATCGCGAAGCCCAGCCTGATGTTCGCATCGACCGTATCGAACCCCTGGTCCTGCAAGGCATAGGCGCGCAACTTGTTGACCAGCCCGATGCCGCGCCCTTCCTGCCGCAGGTACAGCAGGATGCCCCAGCCAGCATCGGCGATGGCATGGATCGCGGCATGCAGCTGCGGCCCGCAATCGCATTTCAGGCTGCCCAGCACATCGCCGGTCAGGCATTCGCTGTGCAGCCGGACCAGCGGTTCGCGCCCGTCGGGCTGGCCGATGACCAGCGCGACATGCTCGCCCGCCGCATCGGGGGTGCGGAACGCCACGATCTGGCTGTGTTCGGCTCCGGCGACCGGCAGCTTCGCGCGCGCGACGATGGTCAGACGGTTCGCATCCTCGTGCGCGTCGATCGCCGCCGGCGTGATCGTCACCTCCGCACCCGTGCCCCCTGCGACGAACGCCGGCAGCAACCCGGCGATCCGCGCAAGGCGCAGCGCGGCGGCGGCGGCGAGCGGGGCGGGCGAGTCGATCCCGCGGAACGGCCCCTTCATCGGCGTGGCGAGGTCGAGCTGCGGATCGGCCAGCGCGGTCGCGGCGGCGAAGTCGGTCCAGCGCTCGCGCCGGATCGACACCGGCTGGTCGGGCTCGGCCGCCGCGCGCTGGTTGACGATGCGCAGCGTTTCCGCGCGGCCGAACGACAGCAGAACATGCGCCGTCCCCGCCGGATCGAACGCATCGAGCCGGGTCGCATCGGCGGTCTCGATCGGCAGCAGCGTCAGCGGCGGCTCGCCCGGCGCATGGATCGCGATGGCCCAGCCGCGGCGCAGGGCGTCTATCGCACGGGCAACGTCGCGGGTTTCACTCAAAACCGGAACTCCGTGACGATCGGGATATGGTCGCTGGGTTTGAGCCAGCTGCGCGCATGTTCGTACACGCGGTGCGCGGTCGCGCGGGCGGCCACGTCGCGGCTGGCCCACATATGGTCGAGTCGCCGCCCGCGGTCCGACGCCGCCCAGTCCTTCGCGCGGTAGCTCCACCAGGTATAGAGCCGCGCCGGTGCGGGCACGAAATGGCGGCCGAGATCGACCCAGTCGTTCGCCGCCTGCAACCTCGCCAGCGCCGCGACCTCGACCGGCGTATGGCTGACGACGTCGAGCAGCTGCTTGTGGCTCCACACGTCGCTTTCGAGCGGGGCGACGTTGAAGTCGCCGACCAGCAGCGTGGGCACGCCCGCCAGCCCCGCCGACCACGTCGTCATCCGCTCCAGAAAGTCGAGCTTCTGGCCGAATTTCGGATTCACCTGCCGGTCCGGCACGTCGCCGCCCGCCGGGATATAGACGTTCTCGATCCGCAGGCCGTTCGCCAGCCGCACGCCGATGTGGCGCGCCTCGCCATTGGCCTGCCAGTCGAACCGGTCGTCCTGCGCCAGCGGCACCTTCGACACGACGGCGACGCCGTGATGCATCCGCTGCCCGTTGATCGCAATGTGCGTATAGCCCAGCCGGCGCAACGGATCGTGCGGGAAGTCGCGGTTCTCGACCTTCGTTTCCTGCAGGCACAGGATGTCGGGTTGCGCGTCGCGCAGGAACTGTTCGACGATGTCCATGCGGAAGCGGACCGAATTGATGTTCCACGAAGCGACCGAAAGCGTGTCCATGGCGATGCCTGTATCGTCGTCAGCGCGGCGGCGCCAGATGGCGGGCGGCAGGCCGGACCGGCGCCGTGGGGCCGGACATGGAAAGGCCCCCGCTCCGGGGGCATGGAGCGAGGGCCGACCTAGCGTTGGTCACGCAGGCGGGCGTTGGAGACCCGGGCAACAGGGGGGAAAATCCCGGACGCGCCCCAACGCCGCGTCAGCAGCAATAGGGCCGCGAACCTGTCGCCAACATGAACGCATACGGTTTTCTTGAAATTCCGTATTCGATTGGTCGCATTCCGACCACGGATCGTCAGCGCCGGACGCGGCGCGGTTCGTTGAAGCGGAACGCGCTGTCGGCGACGGGCACGTTGAAGCGCTGGTTGGTCAGCCGCACCGTCGTCCGGTTCGCCTGCGCATCGAGCGCGACCCAGCCTTGCAGCATCAGCCCGGCGGGGGCGGAGGGCTGGCGGGCGAAGATCATCGTGATCCGGCCATACTCGGGACGCTTCGGGTCGTACGCCTCGACGCTGACGATGCGCGGATCGTTCGACGGCACGACCCGCGCGAATTTCGACGCATCGCGTTCGGGGTTGAGCAGGATGCCGAGCGGCGAATTGCCGATCGGCCAGCGCTGCTTCTGTCCGACCTGATAGTCGAGGAAGTAGAGCGACTTGCCGTCCGACACGAGCAGGATCGGCACGTTCTTTTCATACTGGAAACGGATCTTGCCCGGCTTCTTCAGCGTGAGCTGTCCCGACAGGACGCGCCCGTTGCGGTCGGTCTGGGTGAAATCGGCGGTCATCGTCTGCGTCGCGGCCAGATGGCGCTGGACCGACGCGAGGTCGTTCTGCGGTGCCTGCGCATGCAGCGCGACCGACGCGGAGAAAGCGAGCACGGGGGCGAGCGCGAGGGCGATCGGGCGGATGGGACGTCTCCAGGTCATGCAGTCGGGGTAGGTTCGCGCCATTGAACGCGGGGTGAACCCGCGGGTTGCGTGGGGCGCGCCGTAACGCTCGGCTCGCACCTTCCCCGACGTCGTCATTCCCGCGCAGGCGGGAATCCATATGCGCCGCCGTCTGTGCAGGGGTCGCGACCCTTGGCGTCCATTGATCCCCGCCTGCGCGGGGATGACGGAAGTTGGAGCGTCGCGCTACGCAATTAGCGTACCCCGGCGCAGTCCGGGGTCCAGGGCTTCACCCGCAGCGTTGCGTTCGTGGCCCTGGACCCCCGCCTTCGCGGGGGTACGGCGTCCGTGGGGCTCGCTCCCGACCCTTACAGCCGATGCTCGCCCTTCACCCAGCGCACCGTGCCCGAGCTGGCGCGCATCACGACGCTTTCCGTGGTCATCTTGCCGGCGAGGCGCTTGACGCCGGCGAGCAGCGAGCCGTCGGTGACGCCGGTCGCGGCGAAGATGCAGTCGCCGCGCGCCAGTTCGGTCAGGTCGTACTGCTTGTCGAGGTCGGTGACGCCCCATTTCGCCGCACGGGCGCGTTCGTCGTCGTTGCGGAACAGCAACCGCCCCTTGAACTGCCCGCCGACGCAGCGCAGCGCCGCGGCGGCCAGCACGCCCTCGGGCGCGCCGCCCTGACCCATATACAGGTCGATGGTGGTGGCCGGGTCGCTGGTCGCGATGACGCCCGCGACGTCGCCGTCGCCGATCAGCATCACGCCGCAGCCGACCGCGCGCAACTCGGCGATCATCGCCTCGTGGCGCGGGCGGTTGAGGACGCAGACGATGATGTCGTGCGGGTCGACGCCCTTGGCCTTCGCGATGGCGGTGACGTTCTCGGTCGGCGACCGGTCGAGATCGATGATCCCGTCCGGATAGCCCGGACCGCAGGCGATCTTGTCCATATACACGTCGGGGGCGTTCAGCAGGCCGCCCTTTTCGGCGATCGCCAGTACCGCGAGGCTGTTCGGACCGGCGGTGGCGCAGATGGTGGTGCCCTCCAGCGGGTCGAGCGCGATGTCGATCTCCGGTCCCTTGCCGATGCCGACCTTCTCGCCGATGAACAGCATCGGCGCCTCGTCGCGCTCGCCCTCGCCGATCACGACGGTGCCGTCCATGTAGAGCTCGTTCAGCGCGGCGCGCATCGCCTCTACCGCGGCGGCGTCGGCAGCCTTTTCGTCGCCCCGCCCGACCAGCGTCGATGCGGCGATCGCCGCCGCTTCGGTGACGCGCACCATTTCGAGGACGAGCACGCGGTCGAGGGTGTTGCTGACAGGCTGCATGGGTCGAAGCTCCTAGCCGTTAAACGGATTAAACGCGCGATAGGCGACATGGTCTTGCCGGGCAAGTCGCCTCGTAGGATAAGTGGCGCCTATCGTTCCCGGAAGGCACAGGCATGACGGCATGGATGCTGCTATTGGCGATGGCGCAGGACGCGACCGCCGCGACGGCGATGATCGCCCGCGCCCGTGCGGCGACGCAGGTCGTCCAGCCGTGCCGCAGCGATGCCGAGGCCGACGAGATCGTGGTATGCGCGGCGCGGAACGCCGACCGTTACCGCGCGCCGCTGGTCCTGCCGCCGGTCGAGGGCGATCCGAAGGCGGTCGACGCGGCGGGCGAGCGCGAACGGTTGCTGGCGGTGCCGACGGCGTCGTGCGGCACGGGAGCGTTCCTGCAAGGCTGCGGCTTCGTCGGCGTCACCGGCTCGACCAGACGCGGCGGGACCGTCGGCCGGGCGCGGCCGCTGGCGCGGTAACCGCCGGGCAACCTATGGCGGGCAGGATCGTTCGGAACGAACGGTACTTGCAGGGGGGAAGCCTTATGTCCGCACTGTTGCTGCTGCTGATGGTGCAGGCGGCGCCCGCGCCGACGAAGCTGGGGGTCGCCGATCCGGTAAATTGCGTGCTGACGCCGCGCGCCCTGGGCTGCCCCGAACGGCGCAGCGAGCGTTTCCGGCTGGGCGACGACGACGAACCGGCGTTCGATCGCAAGGCGGACGGGCTGAAGCAGGACGGCCGGCAATGCGGGCTGCTGGGGTCGCAACAATATTGCACCCGCAAGCCGCGCACGATCCTGTCGGCGCCGACGGGATAGGGTTTGATCCATCCGTATGGAAACGGGCGTTATCCCGGCGAAGACCGGGATCTCCCGGTGGTAGCGCGCAGCAGGAGCCGATGGAGACCCCAGCCTTCGCTGGGGTGACGTTTCCATGTTGCATGCACAAGAACGGGGCGGCACCACGCCGCCCCGCCCGGGCGTTACGCCTCGGCCAGTTCGGCCTGCGCATTGACCTTGTGCTCGGCCATCGTCGTCAGCTTTTCGTCGGTCGCGCGTTCCTCGGCCAGCGTTTCGGCGAGCAGCGCGGCGCAATCCTCGCGGCCCAGCTGGCGCGCCCATGCGATCAGCGTGCCGTAGCGCGTGATCTCATAATGCTCGACCGCCTGCGCCGAGGCGATCAGCGCCGCGTCGAGCACCTTCTTGTCGGCGATCTCGCCCGCGACCTCGTTCGCTTCTTTGATAATGCCGTCGATCGCCGGGCAGGTCACCGCCTTCTTGGTCGCGCCATGCAGCTGGAACACCTGCTCCAGCCGGCGGATCTGGCCTTCGGTCTCGCCCAGATGCTGTTCGAACCCGGCCTTCAGCTCGGGATCGGTCGCCTTCTCGATCATCCTGGGTAGCGCCTTGAGGATCTGGTTCTCGGCGTAATAGACGTCCTGCAACTGGTGGACGAACAGGTCGTCGAGCGTCGCGATGTCCTTGGAAAACAGTCCCATGGGTATTCCTTCGCTTGATGGGTGACGTGCATCCCCAACGATGCGCACCCGCCCCGGTTGCGAAGAAAATGGTCAGTGGTCGCGACACCCGAGCAGTTCGACGACATCCTCGAGTCGCGCCGCATCGCCCAGCGCGATGACCTCGCCGATGCTGCCGGCGTGGAGCGGGTCGCCCGACCAGTCGCTCATCGTGCCGCCCGCCCCCTCGACCACCGGCACCAGCGCGGCGAAATCGTGGAGCTTCAGCCCGGCCTCGACCACCAGGTCGATATGGCCCGACGCGAGCGTGCCATAGGAATAGCAGTCGCCGCCCAGCACGGTCGACTGCACCTTCGCCTCGACATGTTCGAACCCGTGGAGCTGGCCGTCGTCGAACAGCGCCGGGCTGGTCGTCGCCAGCAGCGCATCGGCAAGGGTGCGGCAGCGGCGGGTCCGTGCCGGCTGGCCGTTGAAGGTCGTCGCCCGCCCGACCGCGCCGACCCAGCGCTCGTGCAGGATCGGCTGGTCGATGACGCCCAGCACCGGCCAGCCATCCTCGACCAGCGCGATCAGCGTGCCGAAGATCGGCCGGCCGGCGATGAACGACCGCGTGCCGTCGATCGGGTCGAGCACCCACACGCGGCCGCTGGTCCCCTCGCGCACGCCATATTCCTCGCCCTGAATGCCGTCCGCCGGGCGTTCGCGTTCGAGGATGCGGCGCATCGCCGCCTCCGCCTCGCGGTCGGCAAGGGTGACGGGCGAGGCGTCGTCCTTGATCTCGAGGCCAAGGCTGTTGCGGAAGCGCGGGCGGATCGCCGCGCCGGCGGCATCGGCCAGCAGGGCGGCAAGGGTCAGGTCGGCGGCGGTGACGGGCATGAGCGGGCCTCTGGCTGGGGATCGGCGTCAGATAGGCGGAGCGACCGCCAAAGCGCAAACGATGCTCGCGATCGTCGCGAATGGCTGGCACATGCAGGGGCATGATCGCCCTCGCCCTGCTGCTCGCCGCGCAACCGCAACTGCGCATCGTCGCCGAACCGCCGGCCTCCGCCGCCGCTGCCGAGGCGGGGGTGAGCGTCTTCGTGCTGAACGAAGGGACGACGCCCGCCGACGCCGAACCGAGAGCGATGGAGGTGGTGACCGCCGATCGCGCCACGCTCCGGATCGAGCCGGTCGACGCCGCCCCGACCCGGATCGCGCCGGGCGGCTTCGCGAAGCTGCGCTATCGCATCGTTCCGGTGCAGCAGGCCGCGACCGGCGCGCCGGTTCGGCCGACACCGGCGGGCGAGACGCAGGTCGCCACCGCGCAGGGGAGCCGGGCGGGGCTGCTCGACCGCTTCGAGGCGCACGAGCCGATCTATGGCGCGTTCGGGACGGGATCGGACGGGGCGAAGCTGCAGGTCAGCCTCGCCTTCCGCCCGTTCGACGGGGCGGGGCTGCTCGACGATGTGCGCCTTGCGTGGACGCAGACGATGTTCTGGGCGATCGACCGGTCGTCGGGGCCGTTCCGCAGCACCAACTACAGCCCCGAGGTCTATTATCAGCGCCGCGTCACCGACCGGATCGTGGCGGGCGGCGGCTATGCGCATGATTCGAACGGGCGCGATGCCGGGTCGATCGACGTGAACCGCCTCTTCGCCGCGGTGACCTACACGCTGCCGGTCGGCGATGGCTGGCAGGTGGAGGCGACGCCCAGGCTGTGGACCTATGTCGGCACCGGCTATCGCGACCTCGACCGGTATTGGGGCAACATGTCGCTGGGGGCGGCGATCGGGCAGGTCGACGGGCTGCGCGTCGCCGCGACGCTGCGCAACCCGACCGGACAGCGGCGGGCGGGCGAGCTGTACCTGTCCTATCCGCTGGCGCGAATCGGGGCGGGCACCGGCTTCTACCTCTTCGGACAGGCGTTCACCGGCTATGGCGAGGCGATCGACGATTACGCGCTGCGCAGTTCGTCGGCGCGGCTGGGGATCGCCTTTACCCGTTGACGTACATCCGCTGGCGCGGGTCACCGAAGCTGGTAGGGTGCGGCGACTTTCGATCTAAGGAACCGCCGATGCGTATCGCCCTGTTCGCCGCCGCCCTGACCCTGCCGTTCGCCGCCCCGCTGTCCGCCGCGCTGGCACCGGGGGCACGGGCACCCGATTTCACCACCCGGGCGGCGATCGGGGGCAAGGCGTTCACGCTCAACCTGCGCTCGCAGCTGCGCAAGGGGCCGGTGGTCCTGTACTTCTTCCCGGCGGCGTTCACCGGCGGCTGCAATGCCGAAGCGAAGGCGTTCGCCGACGCGGTCGACGACTTCAAGGCGGCGGGTGCGACCGTGATCGGCATGTCCGCCGACGGAATCGACAAATTGCAGGAATTTTCCAAGGCCCATTGTGCGGGCCGCTTCGCCGTCGCCAGCGCCACGCCGCGCGTGATCGAGGGGTTCGACGTGGCGCTGAACCGGCCGGCGGGCACCGATGGCAAGGCACGCACCATGACCACCCGCACCAGCTATGTCATTGACCGGACGGGACGGATCGCGTTCGTCCATTCGGACATGAACCCGGCGGACCATGTGCGGACCACGCTGGCGGCGGTGCGCGGGCTCGCCGCCCCCCGCTGACCGCCGTCCGCCAATCGTGGATGGGGGATTAACGTCGTCGCAACGCGATTTTAGCACTCGCGGGATTAGTCCGGCGTCATCAACCTGTGCGGGGCGCGCAGAAGGGCGGCGGAGGACGGCGTGTATATCGAAAAGATCGGCGAGGGGCAGGTATCGGTCGCGGGCGGCCTGATCCACGCGATCCTCGCCTTTCTCGAGGACCAGCGGCTGGAGCCGACGCCGCTCAACTACAGCTTTGCCTATGCCGTGATGCACGATCCGGCGGGGCCGCTGGCGCAGGAGGTCGCGCGGCGGACCGATGGCGGCATCCGCCTGACCAGCGGCGAGGTCGAGGCGCTGGGCATCCTGATCGAGGGGGCGGCTCATGCACCGGTAACCGTGGCATCGACGATCCAGCCCGATCCCTTCCCGCCGGTCGTCGCCATGCTGGTCGATCCCGCCCGCCCGGCCGAACCGGTCGATCCGGCGGTGGAGGCCGCCGCGGTCGCCGCGGCGCTGGTGGTCGAAACCCGGCGGCAGGTCGCCGGGTTCGAGACGATGGTATCGGCGATGCGCAGCGAAACGCGCGATTTCGGTCGCGATCTCGCGGCGAGCGAAGACGCGCTGCGCCGGTCGGCACCCGCCGCCGGCACCGACATTCCCGGCTCCGAACTGGCGCGGATCGCCGCGGCGATGCGCGCCCGGGTCGAGATCGCCGAGGCGCGACTGGAACAGGCGACGCGCGAGGCGAGCGACCTGCGCCGCCAGCTGGCCGAGGCGCACGACGATGCCCGGCGCGACCCGCTGACCGCCCTGCCCAACCGTCGCGCGTTCGAGGAAGCGCTCGACAACCGCGAGGACGGACCGTTCCATGTCGCGATGTGCGACGTCGACCATTTCAAGACGGTCAACGACCAGCACGGCCATCCGGTCGGCGACCGGGTGCTCAAGGCGATCGCCGGCACGCTGGCGCGCGAATGCGCGGGGCATCTGGTCGCGCGATATGGCGGCGAGGAATTCGCGCTGCTGCTGGGCGGAATCGACGCCGCCGACGCGCAGGCGCTGCTCGAACAGGCGCGGCGGGCGGTCGGCGAGCGGCGCTATCGGCTGCGCGAAAGCGATACGCTGATCCAGGGCATCACCCTGTCGGCCGGACTGGTGACGATCCTGCCCGGCGAAGCGCTGCGCGATGCGATCGCCCGTGCCGATGCGCTGCTGTATGCGGCGAAGCGGCAGGGACGCGACCGGATGATTGGCGAAATTTGCTGATCCGTGGTGGTTCGTACCGGTAAATCTTACCAATCCGGATATCTCCGGTTTGAAAATGCCTGTTAAAACACAAACTTAATCAACTGGCACGCCCCCTGCAAAGCTCCTGGCATAGCCGGCGAGATGGTTCGCACGGTAACAGGGAGTGACCCCATGATCCGTACCCCAGCCCTTCGCCAGCATGTCGCCGCCGTTTTCGGGGCACTGTTCGTTTCCGCCGTCCTGCTGTCGGCCGCCGCGCCGGTCATGCCGATCGCCTGATGCGTCGGGGTTGTTCGAAAACGCACGAAAGCGCGAGTTCGGGTGCCGCGCAATCCGTCTCGACGCATCTGCGAACGGCCGTTCAGGCCGCGATCATGGCGCGGGCCGCCGCCTCGGCGACCTTGATCCCGTCGACCGCCGCCGACAGGATGCCGCCGGCATAGCCCGCGCCTTCGCCCGCAGGAAACAGGTTGGCGGTATTGATGCTCTGGAAATCCTCGCCGCGCGTGATGCGCACCGGGGACGACGTCCGGGTCTCGACGCCGGTCATCACCGCATCCGGATGGTCGTAGCCCGGGATCGTCCGCCCGAACGCGACCAGCGCCTCGCGCATCGCCGTAACCGCGAATTCCGGCAGGCAGGTGCCGAGGTCGGTCGGGTGTACGCCGGGGCGGTAGGACGGGATCACGCTGCGCAAAGCCGTCGAGGGCCGGCCGGCGAGGAAGTCGCCGACGAGCTGCGCCGGCGCGTGGTAGTCGCCGCCGCCCGCGACATAGGCGCGCTCTTCCCAATGGCGCTGGAACGCGATGCCGGCCAGCGGATGGCCGGGATAGTCGCGCGCCGGGTCGATGCCGACGACGATGCCGGAATTGGCGTTGCGTTCGTTGCGCGAATACTGGCTCATGCCGTTGGTCGCGACGCGGCCGGGTTCGGAGGTCGCGGCGACGACGGTGCCGCCGGGACACATGCAGAAGCTGTAGACGGTGCGCTGGTTGGCGCAGTGGTGCGACAGCGTATAGGCCGCCGCCCCGAGGTCGGGATGGCCGGCGCACGCGCCGAAGCGGGCGTTGTCGATCCAGCTTTGCGGATGTTCGACCCGCACCCCGATCGAGAACGGCTTCGCCTCCAGCGCGACGCCGCGGTCGTGGAGCATGTGGAACGTGTCGCGTGCGCTGTGCCCCAGCGCCAGCACGACCGGACCGTCCGCCGCCAGCGTCTCGCCGGTCGACAGCCTCAGCCCGGTCAACCGCCGCGTACCGTCGGCGCGCTCCTCCAGTTCCAGATCGTCGACCCGGTGCGAGAAGCGATATTCGCCGCCCAGTTCCTCGACGGTCGCGCGCATCGATTCGACCATCTGCACGAGGCGGAAGGTGCCGATATGCGGATGCGCCTCGGTCAGGATTTCCGGCGGCGCGCCGGCCTTCACGAATTCGGTCAGCACCTTGCGGCCCAGATGGCGCGGATCCTTGATCTGGCTCCACAGCTTGCCGTCGGAAAAGGTGCCGGCACCCCCTTCGCCGAACTGCACGTTCGATTCGGGGTTCAGCTCGCTGCGGCGCCACAGGCCCCACGTGTCCTGCGTTCGTTCGCGCACCACCTTGCCGCGGTCGAGGATGATCGGGCGAAACCCCATCTGCGCGAGGATGAGGCCGGCGAACAGCCCGCACGGGCCGGCGCCGACGACGATCGGGCGCGGGCCGGCATAGTCGGCCGGCATCTTCGCGACGAGGCGGTAACCGGTATCGGGCGTCGGCCCGACATTGCGGTCGCGGCGGGTGCGGGCGAGCACCTGCCCCTCGTTCTTCACCGTCACGTCGACCGAATAGACGAGCTGGATATCGTCCTTGTCGCGGGCATCGTGCGCGCGGCGCGCGATGGTGTAGCGGACGAGGTCGCGCGGGGTGATCCGCAACCGTTCGCGGATCGCGGCCGCCAGCGCTTCCTCGGGATGGTTCAGCGGCAATTTCAGTTCGGCGATACGAAGCATCGCCTCCTGTAACGCCGGTCCGGGCGGATCGCCATGGGGGCGATTCTTGTCGTCGTAGTCGAAGCACGATAGGCGGGGGCGATGATCCGGTCGCTGCTCCGTAGCCTGTCGTCGCTGCTGCTGATCGTGGCGGCGGTTCCCGCCTTCGCGCAGGCGGGCGGCGCGCCCGACCAGGCCGCGCAGCTCGACAAGGCGACCAGCGAGCTGGGGCTGGTCGACGGCGCGCTGGACGCGCGGCTGGAACGCGGGCAGCGCGACGACCTGCGCAGCCGGGCGCAGGCGGTGCGCGCGACGACGCTCGACGCCGCGCAGCAGCTGACCGGCGACCTCGCGCGGATCGATGCGCGGCTGGCGCAGCTGGGCCCGGCGGCGTCGGGCGAGGACCCGGCGATCCGCGACGAGCGCACCGCGCTGGCGAGGCAGCGCACCGCGCTGGATTCGGCGACCAAGCGTGCCAAGCTGCTGTCGGTCGAGGCCCAGCAGCTGATCGACGAGATTCAGGAGGGGCAGGCGGCCGAGCTGAGCCAGAAATGGTTCGGGCGCGGCAATTCGCCGCTGACCCCGGCGTTCTGGAGCGCGATCCTGCGCGCCGTGCCGCGCGACGTCCACCGCGTCGAACGCTTCGTCGCCGCCGGGGTCGACGCGATCGGCGGCGCCGCGCCGGGGCGGATATGGCCCGCGCTGCTGGGCTTCGCGGTTGCGATCCTGTTGCTGGGGCCGGCGCGGCTGGCGGCGGGGCGGGCGGCGCAGCGGCTGCTGATCGAGGGTGCGCCGGGCCGCCGGGTGCGGCGTTCGGCCAACGCGCTGGGCCGGGTGGTGGTCGGCACGCTGGCGCCGCCGCTGGCCGCCGCGGCGCTGCTGACCGGGCTGCGCTGGGCGGGGTGGGTCGCGCCGGGCTGGGACATGATGCTGAACCAGTGGTGGGTGGCGGTCGGCATCGCCGCCTTTTCCAGCTCGGTGCTGGGCGCGGTGCTGATGCGCGGCAGTCCCAGCTGGAGGATCGCGCCGATCGGCGATGCCGTGGCCAGCCGGTTGCGGCCCTATTCGTTCCTGCTCGCGCTGCTGGCGGGGGCGGCCATCGCGCTCGATGCCGCCAATGTCGCGATCGGGACCAGCGCCGCCGCGCGTGCCGCCACCGCCGCGCTGGAGGCGCTGGCGCATATCCTGCTGATCGCCGGCGGCCTGTTCGCGCTGGGCCGGATGCGCGCCGAGGCGAATACGGCCGACGATGCCCCGGCGCAGACCGGGCTGGCGGCGATCACGCTGTTCGCGTGGGGCATTGCCGGGGTCGCGCTGCTGGCGCTGGCGGCGGGCTATATCGGGTTCAGCCTGTCGGTCGGGCAGATGGCGGCGTGGACGCTGGTGCTGGGCGCGGCGGTCTATATCGTGCTGGTCGCGATCGACGACGTGGCGACGTCGGTGTTCGAACGCGGCAGCCGGCTGGGGCAGGCGCTGACCCGGGGGCTGGGGCTGCGCGGCGGGACGGTCGACCAGTTCGGGGTGCTGCTGTCGGGCGTGCTGCGCGTGCTGCTGGCGGTGCTGGCGCTGGCGCTGTGGCTGTTGCCGCTGGGGGGCAGCGGCGTCGCCGACATGTTCACCCGGCTGGGCGATCTGGCGCGCGGGGTGCAGGTCGGCGGGGTGACGATCTCGCCCGGCGCGATCCTGCGCTCGGTCGCGGTGCTGGCGATCGGGCTGACGCTGGTGCGCGCGTTCATGCGCTGGCTGGAGGGGCGGTATCTGCCCGCGACCGACCTCGACGGCAGCGGGCGCAATTCGGTCAGCCTCGTCGCGCGCTATGTCGGGATCGCGCTGGCGGTGATCTGGGCATTGGCGTCGCTCGGCATCGGGATCGAACGGATCGCGCTGCTGCTGTCCGCATTGTCGGTCGGCATCGGCTTCGGGTTGCAGGCGATCACGCAGAATTTCGTGTCGGGCCTGATCCTGCTGGCGGAACGGCCGATCAAGATCGGCGACCTGATCCGCGTCGGCACCGACGAGGGCGACGTGAAGCGCATCAGCGTGCGATCGACCGAGATCACGCTGGCCGATCATTCGACGCTGATCGTGCCCAATTCGGAACTCATCACGAAGTCGGTGCTGAACAAGACGCTGGCCAGTCCGCTGGGGCGTATCCAGATCCAGTTCTCGGTGCCGCTGGGGACCGATGCCGCGCGGGTGCGGCAGCTGGTGCTCGACGCCTTCGCCCGCGAGGAGGCGGTGCTGGCCGATCCGGCGCCGTCGGCGTTCGTCGACGCGATCACCGACGGCAAGATCGCGTTCAACTGCTTCGCGCATGTCGCGTCGCCGCGCGCCGCCTATGGCGCGCGCAGCAACATCCTGCTCGAACTACTCACCCGGTTCCGCGACGGGGGGATCGAGATGGGCACGGTGCCGCAGCGGCTGGAGCTGGTGACGTCGCCGGGCGATCCGGTTCCGCCCTTGCCGGCTGCACCGGCGCCCGGCACAGGGCAGCCATGATCCTGCACGCGCACGAATTCACCGACCTGCCCGCCGCGACAAGTGGCGTGATGCGCACCCACGTCTTTCGCCCGGTCGCGGAAGGCCGGTTTCCGGGCGTGGTGCTGTATTCCGAAATCTATCAGGTGACCGCGCCGATCCGGCGGCTGGCGGCGTTCATCGCCGGGCACGGCTATGTCGTGGCGGTGCCCGAGGTGTATCATGAATATGAAGCGCCGGGGACGGTGCTGGCCTATGACAAGGACGGCACCGATCGCGGCAACGACCTGAAGTTCACCAAACCGGTGGCCGGGTTCGATGCCGACGCGACGCGGGTGATCGACTGGCTGACGGCGCATCCGGCGTGTTCGGGGCGGATCGGGGTGGCGGGCGTGTGTCTCGGCGGGCATCTCGCCTTTCGCGCGGCGCTCGATCGGCGGGTCCTGGCGGCGGCCTGCTTCTATCCGACCGACATTCATTCGGGGACGCTGGGCGCGGGTCGCTCCGACGACAGTTTGTCGCGCATCGGGGAGATCGGTGCCGAGATGCTGTTCGTGTGGGGGCGGCAGGACCCGCATGTGCCCTATGCCGGGCGGGAAGCCATTCGGGCTGCGCTGGAGGCGGCGGGGACCAGCTACGCATGGCACGAGGTGAATGCGCAGCATGCGTTTCTGCGCGACGAGGGGCCGCGCTATGACCCGGCGTTGTTTGTGACGGCGACAGGGTGGATGCTGGCGTTGTTCGCGCGGGTGCTGGGCGGGCGGGTTTGAGGCGGTCCCAGTCATCTGCTCCGTTTGCTTCGAGCCTGTCGAGAACCGAAGTCGAGAAGTAGTTGCCCCAAAGGCCCCGTTCTCGACTGCCGCTTCTCGACAAGCTCGAAGCTGCTCGAACCAAACGGATCGAAATCAGTTTTGGATTCCCCAAACCGTTCGTCCTGAGTAGCCATTGAGCTTGTCGAAAGGGCGTATCGAAGGACCGTGGGTGACCCGGTGCTTCGATACGGGTCTTCGACTGCGCTCAGCCCCTACTCAGCACGAACGGTGGGGTATCAGGGATAGCCTCCTTATCCTACCCGACCGCCGCGACGCCCAGCCGCGGGATTTCGATCTTCGGGCAGCGGTCCATCACCACCTGCAACCCCACCGCCTCGGCGCGTTCGGCGGCGGCTTCGTTGACGACGCCCAGCTGCATCCACACCGCCTTCGCCCCCGCCGCGATCGCGGCGTCGACGACCTCGCCGGCGGCGGCGGAGTTGCGGAAAATGTCGACGATGTCGATCGGCTCCCCGATCTGGTCGAGGTCGCGAAAGACGAATTCGCCGTGGAGATGCTCGCCGGTGATCTGCGGATTGACCGGGATCACGCGGTAGCCCTGCGACTGGAGGAACGCCATCACGCCGTAAGAGGCGCGGTCGGGGCGGTCCGAGGCGCCGACCAGCGCGATGGTGCGCGCTTGCGTCAGCAGGGTGCGGATGCCGTCATCGTCCAGCATGTCAGTTCCTCGTCAGCCAGTCGCCGACCTTCGCGGCGATCGACATGAACGGATCGGCGTCGGCACCGTTCCCGGCGGCGGGCGGCACGCCGGCGTCGGAGGCGGTGCGGATCGCCAGCGTCAGCGGCACGCGGCCGAGGAACGGGATGCCGAGCGCCTGCGCCTTCGCCTCCGCGCCGCCATTGCCGAACGGGTCGGACGCCTCGCCGCAATGGGGGCAGACATAGCCGGCCATGTTCTCGACCAGTCCAATGATCGGCACGCCGGCCTTCACGAACAGGTCGATCGCGCGGGTGGCGTCGATCAGCGCGAGATCCTGCGGCGTCGATACGATCACCGCGCCGGCGGGGCGGTGTTTCTGCATCATGGTGAGCTGCACGTCGCCGGTGCCCGGCGGCATGTCGACGACCAGCGTGTCGGCGCCCTGCCAATGCGCGTCGACCAGCTGGGTCAGCGCGCCGGCCGCCATCGGCCCGCGCCATGCGATCGCCTGTCCCGCCGGCACCAGCTGTCCCATCGACAGCAGCGGCACGCCGTACGGGGTGGCGACCGGCACCAGTTTCTTGTCGTGCGCCTCGGCCTTGATCCCCTCGACGCCCAGCAGGCGCGGTTGCGAGGGGCCGTAGATGTCGGCGTCGACCATCCCGACCTTGCGTCCCGATCGGGCCAGCGCGATGGCGAGGTTGGCCGACAGCGTCGATTTGCCGACCCCGCCCTTGCCGCTGGCCACCGCGACGATGCGCTGTGCGACGCGCTCGCTGGTCTGGGCGATGCGCACGGTGGCGATGCCGGGAGCGGCGGCGGCGGCGGCGCGGACATCGGCCTCCAGCGCGTCGCGCGCGGCGGGCGGCAGGCCGTTGACGTCGAGGATGATGCTCGCCTGGTCGCCGGTCACGCGCGCCGTGGCGCGCCCGGCGGCGACGGGGCCAAGCAGCGCATCGAGCGCGGCGGCGGGGTTCGAAGCGGAAGCCATGGCGGCGATGTAGCGTCGCCCAAGCGCGTTACCACTGTAAAACGGACGGATGCCCCCTATAAAGGATAGATGCGATGGATCATGGGGCGGCGCGTGCGCGCGCAGGTGCTGGGGATGAGCGACAAGGGCCCATGGGGCGGCGGCGGCGATTCCGGGAACGGGTCGGGCGGTGGCGGGGGCGATGACGGCCCGCGCAACCCGTGGTCGATGCCGCCCGCGGGCAAGCGGGGCAAGATCGGCGGATCGACCTCGCTCGACGATTTCCTGAAGCGGGCGCGCACCGGCGGGCCCGGCGGCGGGCCGTCGTTTCCGGCCAATGCCGGGCGGCTGTGGCTGGCCGCGGTGGCGGCGCTGGTGCTGGTGTGGATCGCCTTCACCAGCTTCCATTCGATCGGCCCGCAGGAACGCGGCGTCGTGACCATGTTCGGAAAATATGCCGGCACGCTCAATCCCGGCATCCAGTTCACCCTGCCCGCACCCATCATGCGCGTGCAGGTGGAGGATGTGCAGAACACCCGGACCGAAGGCTTTCCGGCAAGCGGCAACCAGGCGAACCTGATGCTGACCGGCGACCAGAACATCGTCGACCTCGCCTATTCGGTGCGCTGGAACATCAAGTCGCCGGAAGATTACGTGTTCGAGATCAAGAACCCGCAGGAAACCGTCCGCGCCGTCGCCGAGAGCGCGATGCGCGCGGCGGTGGCGAGCAAGACGCTGACCGAGGCGATCGGATCGGGACGCGGCGAGATCGAGAGCGACGTGCAGGTGCGGATGCAGACCCTGCTCGACGAATATCAGTCGGGCGTGCGCGTGCTGGGCGTCAGCATCCAGAAGGCGGCGGCCCCGGCCGAGGTCGACGACGCGTTCAAGGCGGTGACGGCGGCGCAGCAGGAGGCGCAGTCGAACCTCAACACCTCGCGCGGCTATGCGCAGCAGGTGATCGCGCGGGCACAGGGCGACGCGACCGAATTCGACAAGCTGTACGAACAATATCGCCTGGCGCCCGACGTCACCCGGCGGCGGCTTTATTACGAGACCATGGAGCAGGTGTTGAACCGCGCCGACAAGACGATCGTCCAGCCCGGCGTGCAGGCCTATCTGCCGCTGCCCGAAGTGCGCCGCCAGCAACAGGCGACGCCCGAACCGGAGGCGCCGGCCCCGGCGCCACAGGCACAGGGTTCGCAGCCCCAGACCTCGCAGGCAGCGGGAGCGGCACGATGAACCGTACGCTACGCAATCCGATGGGGATCGGCATCGCCCTGCTGGTGCTGGTCATCCTGTTGTTCAGTACCGTGGTGATCGTGCCGGAAACGCGGCAGGCGGTGATCCTGCGCTTCCAGAAGCCGGTCGGCATCCTCAACCCCTATCGCGCCGACCAGCCGTTCGGGCGGACCGGGGCGGGACTGGTCGCGAAGATCCCGTTCCTCGACCGGGTGGTGTGGATCGACAAGCGCGTGCTCGACATCGAGCTGAACAACCAGCCGGTGCTGTCGACCGACCAGCTGCGGCTGGAGGTCGACGCCTTTGCCCGGTTCCGCATCGTCGATCCGTTGCAGGCGGTGATTTCCACCGGTTCGACCGCGAATACCGAGGAGCGCGTCGCCAACCAGCTCGAACCGCTGCTGTCGTCGGCGCTGCGCGCCGAACTGGGCCGGCGGACGTTCGCGTCGCTGCTCACTCCCGAACGCGGTGCGGTGATGGACAATATCCAGAATGCGCTGCAGCGGACCGCGCGGCAATATGGCGCGGAAATCGTCGACGTGCGGATCAAGCATGCCGACCTGCCCGATGGCAGCCCGCTGCAATCGGCGCTGACGCGGATGCGCTCGGCGCGCGAACAGGAGGCGGCGACGATCCGGGCGCAGGGGCAGCGCGACGCACAGGTCGTACGCGCCAATGCCGAGGCGGAAGCCGCGCGCATCTATGCCGCGAGCTTTGGCAAGGACGCCGATTTCTATGCGTTCTGGCGGGCGATGCAGTCGTATCGCACCACCTTTGCCGGGGCGCCGGGACAGGGCGGATCGACGTCGATCATCCTGTCGCCGGAGAACGGGTATCTGCGCGAATTCGGTGGCCGGGAACGCTGAGGCGCTTCCGGACATTCAATCCGCGTTCAGCAACGTAGTGGCAGGTTCGCCCCCGAAGGGGTTGTGAGCCAAATTCGAGAGGACCATCCAACCGTGCGTTACGCCTACGCCATTACATCCGCACTTTTGCTGGGCGGCGCTGCCGCCACCCTGACGCTCAACCCGTCGGATGCGCAGACCGCGCAGAACGAGCCGGGCGCGATCAATGCGATCTCCGCGCCGCGCGCGGGCGCGCCGATGAGCTTTGCCGACATGGTCGCGCGGCTGTCGCCGGCGGTCGTCAACATCTCGACCACGCAGCGCATCACCGTGGCGCAGCAGGCCAATCCGTTCTCGGGCACGCCGTTCGAACAGTTCTTCGGCGGTCGCGGCGGCGGCGGCGGTGCGGCCCCGCGCACGCAGGAGGCGCAGTCGCTGGGGTCGGGATTCCTGATCTCCAACGACGGCTATATCGTCACCAACAACCATGTCGTGTCGGCCGGTGCGGAAGGCGCGACGGTCGAATCGATCACGGTCACGCTGGCCGACCAGAAGGAATACAAGGCGCGGCTGATCGGGCGCGACGAACTGTCCGACCTTGCGGTGCTCAAGATCGACGGCGCGAACTTCCCGTACGTGCGCTTCGGCGATTCGCGCCAGACCCGCGTCGGCGACTGGATCCTGACGATCGGCAACCCGCTGGGCCAGTCGGGCACGGTCACCGCCGGCATCGTCTCCGCGCTGAACCGCGTCGGGCAGGGTCCGTACGACCGCTTCATCCAGACCGATGCCGCGATCAACCGCGGCAATTCGGGCGGCCCGATGTTCGACATGCAGGGCAACGTCATCGGCATCAATTCGCAGATCCTGTCGCCGACCGGCGGCAATATCGGCATCGGCTTCGCGATTCCCGCCGAACAGGCCAAGCCGATCGTCGACAAGCTGATGAAGGGGCAGTCGGTCTCGCGCGGCTATCTGGGCCTGACGCAGCAGGAGATTACCGCCGACATCGCCGCCGCGCTGAACATCACCAAGGATCGCGGCGCGCTGGTCAACGGCGTGTCGCCGGGCGAGCCGGCGGCGCGTGCCGGCGTCCGTCCGGGCGACGTCATCCTGACCGTCAACGGCAAGGAGATCACCGCCCAGCAGTCGCTGACCTATCTGGTCGGCAACGAGGCGCCGGGCAGCCGCGTCACGCTGGACGTGCTGCGCGACGGCAAGCGGCAGCAGATCCCCGTCACGCTGGGTACGCGTCCGACCAACGACCAGCTGGCGGCGCAGAACGAGCGGTTCGATCCCGATACCGCGCCGACGACGCCGCGGGCGACCACCAACCTGGCGGCGACCGCCGGGCTGGTCGTGCAGCCGCTGACCCCGCAGATCGCGCGGCAGCTGCGGCTCGATTCGACCATCCGCGGCGTCGTCGTCGCCGATGTCGATCCCAACAGCGACGCGGCGACCAAGGGGCTGCGCCGTGGCGTTGTGATCCAGAGCGTCAACCGCCAGCCGGTCACGACCGAAGCCGAACTGATCCGTGCGATCCAGCAGGCACGCGCGAGTGGTGCCAAGCAGGTGCTGATATACGCACAGCTGCCCGGATCGCCATTCGCCCAGTTCGTGCCGATCGGCATCGAGGCCAAGTAACGACAGCAACGAGGGCGGTGGAAATTCCACCGCCCTTTTTCCTGCGTCCGCTGCGAAGATTGCCTGTACCTGAAACCCGGTCCATATCCCGTGCATGATCTGGGACAGGCCATGACCGACACCGAACTCTTCCTCGGCGCTACCGCAGACGGCCTCCGCCAGTCGCTGGTGCTGAAACGTGCCAATCGCCACGGGTTGATCGCGGGCGCGACCGGTACCGGCAAGACCGTGACGTTGCAGGGGCTGGCCGAGAATTTCTCCGCCGCCGGGGTGCCGGTGTTCGTGGCGGACGTGAAGGGCGACCTGTCGGGCATCGCCATGGCGGGCAGCGCGACGGCCAAGGCGCACGCCGCCTTTGCAGAGCGGGCCGCGGCGATCGGTGACGGCGACTGGCAATATCGCGACACGCCGGTCGTGTTCTGGGACCTGTTCGGCGAGAGCGGCCATCCGATCCGGGCGACGGTGTCGGAAATGGGGCCGCTGCTGCTGGCGCGGATGCTCAACCTGAACGACGTGCAGGAAGGGGTGCTCAACATCGCCTTCCACGTCGCCGACGCGGACGGGCTGCTGCTGCTCGACCTCGACGATCTTCAGGCGATGCTGGCGCATTGCGCCGAGCGCGCCGACGAACTGACCACCAGATACGGCAATGTCGGCAAGCAGTCGGTCGGCGCGATCCAGCGCGCGCTGTTGCAGTTGCGGACGCAGGGGGGCGACCGCTTCTTCGGCGAACCGGCGCTCGACCTCGCCGATTTCATGCGGGTCGCCGATGACGGGCGCGGCATCGTGTCGGTGCTCGCCGCCGACAAGCTGATGGCGTCGCCGCAGCTCTACGCCACCTTCCTGTTGTGGCTGCTGTCCGAATTGTTCGAGACGCTGCCCGAGGTGGGCGATCCCGACAAGCCGAAGCTCGTCTTCTTCTTCGACGAGGCGCATCTGCTGTTCGACGATGCGTCGGACGCCCTGGTCGACAAGGTCGAACAGGTCGTGCGGCTGATCCGGTCGAAGGGGGTCGGCATCTATTTCGTGACGCAGAACCCGATCGACATTCCCGATGCGATCGCCGGGCAGCTTGGCAACCGGGTGCAGCACGCGCTGCGCGCGTTTACGCCCAAGGAAGCGCGCGCGATCAGGGCCGCCGCCGAAACCTTTCGCCCCAATCCGAAGCTGGACGTCGCGCAGGCGATCACCGAGTTGAAGACCGGCGAGGCGCTGGTGTCGGTGTTGCAGGCCGACGGATCGCCGAGCCCGGTCGAACGCACGCTGATCCGCCCGCCGCGGTCGCGCGTCGGGCCGGTCACCCCGGTCGAGCGCGGCGTGCTTACCCAGACCGACGCGATCGGCGAGCGCTACGACACCGCGATCGACCGCGAATCGGCGGCCGAACTGCTGGGTGCCAAGGCCGAGGAAGCCGCCGCTGCCGCTGCCGCCGCCAGGGCGCAGGTCGCGGCGGACAAGGAGGCGGCGCTCCGGGCGAGGGAAGACGCGCGCGCCGCCAAGGAGGCCGAGCGCCAGCGCCTTGCCGAACAGCGTGACGCCGACCGGGCGAGGCGCGAGGACGAAAAGGCGGCGCGTGCCGCCGAACGCGAGGCGGCGAACAATCCGTGGAGCCGCGCCACCCAGTCGGCGACGCGGTCGGCCGGGTCGGCGGTCGGGCGGATCGTCGTCAACGAGATCGGCAAGCAGGTGTTCGGCACGACGCGCGGCGGCCGGGCGAAGGGTGGCGGAGTCGTCGGCGGGCTGCTGCGCGGCGTGCTGGGCGGATTGTTCCGCGGGTAGCACGGCGTGACGATCCAGCATGTAACCGGCGGGACCGAGACGCCCGGCATCCCGCGCACGCTGTTCGCGATGCCGCCGGGCATGGCGATCCGCTACGACCAGCCCGATGCGCGGCTGGCCGATTACATCACCGGCTATCACCTCTATGCCGCCAGCGGGCCGGCGGCGACGGGACTGGAGAACTGGTTCCTGCCGGGCACCGCCAATGTCCGCGTGACGCTGGACGCCGGGCCGATCGCGGTGTCGATCGGGCGCTTCACATGCGAATCCCTTCCGCAGGCCAGTCTGTTCGGGCCGACCAGCCATGCGATCCACACTGTCACGAACGGCGGGGTGATGATCGGGTTCGGCATCAGTGCGCTGGGCTGGTCGCGATTCTTCGACGGCGGGGCGGATCGCCATGCCGACCGGATCGTGCCGCTCGACGATGCGGCGCCGGGGTTCGGGCAGCGGCTGGTCGCGACGCTGTCGGCGGTGCGCGACGAACGGGGGGTGAAGCCGACGCTCGACCGGTTCCTGCTGGACGAGATCGGTCCGCCCTCCGCGGACGAGGAGCAGATCCGGGCGATCGCGCGGCTGGTGACCGACGACACCCCCGATGCGATCGCCGAGGTGGCGGAACGCTGGGGGATGTCGCCCGAGCGGCTGCGGCGACTGTGCAAGCGGCATTTCGGCTTCGTGCCCAAGACGCTGCTGATCCGGTCGCGCTTCCTGCGTTCGCTGGTGCCGCTGATCGAGGCGAAGGGCGAGATCGACTATTCGAACATCGATCCGGGCTATGTCAGCGCATCGCACTTCCTGCGCGATGCCCATGCCGTGCTGGGGACGACGCCGCGCCGGTTCCTGCATGCGCAGACCGAGTTCCTGGTGGCGAGCCTGCGGGCGCGGGCGGCGGTGCTGGGCAGCGCGACGCAGGCGTTGCACCGGTTGTAGGGGCGAGTTCTTACCTTCTGTCCACAAACGTCATTCCAGCGCAGGCTGGAATCTCCCGTGGCAGGCAGACCGCCCTTGCAACGGGGATATCCCAGCCTGCGCTGGGATGACGTGCGTTGCAATGGAAGGGACGGCGTGACCCGCTCGCCCCGCGTCACATCGCCGCCAGCAGCGCCTCGATCGTGACGAAGGCGAAGGCTACCGAGCTGTCTGCCACGCCATAGGGAATGAATATGCGGTCGCCGTGGCGCAGCGCGCCGCATGAATAGACGACGTTGGGGACGTAGCCCTCGCGGTCCTCGTTCGCCGCCGCGAGGATCGGTTCGCGGGTGCGGCCGATCACCCTCGACGGATCGTCCTTGTCGAGCAGCACCGCGCCGATCGCATATTTGCGCATCGCGCCGACGCCATGGGTCAGCAGCAGCCAGCCCTGGTCGATCTCGATCGGCGGGCCGCAATTGCCGATCTGCACCAGCTCCCACGGATAGACGGGCTTGAGCAGCAGCTCGCCCTCGTCCCAATGGGTCAGCGTGTCGGATTTGATGAGGAACAGGTTTTCGCCGTCCTGCCGGCCGATCATCATGTACTGGCCGTTCACCTTGCGCGGGAACAGGCCCATGCCCTTGTTCCGCGCGGCGCTGCCAGTCATCGGGACGAGGTCGAACGCGCGGAAGTCGCGGGTGCGCAGCAGCTCCGACTGGATCATCGAGCCATTATAGGCGGTGTAGGTGCCGAGCCATTCGGACGTGCCGTCGTCATGGGTGAAGTGGACGAGGCGCATGTCCTCCAGCCCCTTCGACTGCGCCTGCGTGATCGGGAAGATCACCGTGCCCGACAGCGTCGAATCGCGGTGGCGGAAGACGGTGACCTCGCCCTCGGGCGCCTCGTCCTCCTCGCCGATCGCGTCGGCGGCGGTGGCGAAGGGCGGCTCGGGCGCCAGCACCAGTTCGTTCTCGTCGGTGATGATGCCTTCGCGGAAGGCGACCGACGAGATATGCCCTTCGCCGACCGCGCGCAGCGACATCAGGATGCGCAGGGATCCGTCGGGCATGCCGGTCTGGTCGAAATGCGGCACCGCGCTGGGGTTCATCAGCGCGGCGGCGGCATAGCTGTATTCGTGGCAGAAATAGGCACCGATCAGCTGGCGCTTCTCGTCGCTGATCGTGCTGCCGTCGAGGCCGAGCACCGTCTCGATCTCGTCATAGCGGGTCATGAACACGCGGCGCGTCTGCCAATGGCGCGCCTCGAAGTCCTTGAGCACGGTTTCGAGCTGGGCGCGGGTTTCCTGGGCCGACATGGCCAGCACTTCGCCCACCAGCCGTTCGGTCCGGCTGGGGGCCGAACCGTTGCGCTGCCATGCGATATGAAACGGGCGCACCACCACGCGCGAAGGGTCGGCGTAGAGCCGCATGGGGTGGTTGTAGATATCCAGCATTCGCGCGTCCAATAGTCCCGGCAAATGCCGCGGCCGGTCAGGCCACGGCGCGGCGCGGGTCTGCCACGGATGCGCGTCCCTTTGAAAGGGCGGAAATCGCACAGGACGCCAATTGCAGCGCCAGAATCGACTCCGCCCCCTGATTGCGGTTCAATCCGGTGGGCATCAGCCCGTCGAAACAGCCGCCGTCGCCGACCGTCGCCAGCGGCAGGTCGAGATCGTTGGCGCCGAGATACCAGTTATACGCCTTGATCGCCTCGTCGCGCCAGCGGACGTCGCCGGTCGCTTCCCATGCGGCGGCGCAGGTTTCGACGGTCGCCTGTGCCTCCAGCGGCTGCTGGTCGAAGGGCAGCGGCTCGGCATAGGGGCGGCCGAAGCTCTCGGTCCCGACCGCGCGGAAACGGCCCTCGGGCGAGGTCTGGCGCTCGACGATCCAGTCGAGCGTGTCGAGCCCGACCTGCAGGAAATCGTCGCGCCCGAGCGCCTTGCCCGCACGGATCATCGCTTCGGGCAGGCGGGCATTGTCATAGGCCAGCACGATTTCGAACCAGCGCCATTCGGGCCGCCGCGCGGCATCCAGCAGCGTCACCAGTTCGTCGCCGAAGCGGGTCGCGATCTCGGTCGAGAGCGCATGGCCGGGATTGATGTCGAGCATCGCGACGGCGCCCAGCATCGCAAAGGCGCGCGCGCGCGGGCTGCCGAGGTCGAGCGCGATCGATGCGGTCTGTTCGTACAGCGACATCGCCCAGTCGCGGTGCTTGCGCGACTGCGCATCGCGCGCGGTGATCGCCAGCGCCCACAGCGTACGGCCGTTGGAATCCTCCGACCCCTCGTCCTCGCACCAGGTACGGTCGAAATTCATGAAGTTGCGGAAGCGGCGGCGATCGGGGTTCCACGCATATTGCAGGAACGAGGCGTAGATCGTCGTCCACTTGTCGCGCAGGACGGGATCGATATCCTCGATCTGCGACATCAGGATCAGCGCGCGGGCATTGTCGTCGATGCAATAGCCGTGGCGACGATCGGGCACCGAATAGATCGAATGCTGCAACATGCCGGTCGCGTCGCTCATCCGTTCGACGGCGGCGAAATCGGGCTTGAGCGCGGTCAGGTCGGTGCCGGGGCGCACCCGCCGGGGGCGGGTGGCCACCGCCTGCACGATTTCGGTCATCGCCGCGTGAGCAAGGCACGGGAACAGCATCGTCCGGCCGCGGGCATAGGCGCGCGATGCCAGCGTGTTGCGGCGTGCGTCATTGCCCAGCAGGTCGACGATCTCGCGCGCGAAGGCGGCGGCATCGCCGAAGTCGACGATCACCCCGTGCCCGTCGGCAAGGATTTCGGTCGCATGGACATAGGGGGTCGATACCACGACCTTGCCCACGCCCACCGCATAGGACAGCGTGCCCGACGTGATCTGCGCCGGGTTGCTGTACGGCGTGACGTACAGGTCGGCCGCCTGGAGATAGTCGAGCAGTTCGTCCTGTTCGACGAAACCGTCGAGGAAACAGACATTGTCGGCGACGCCCAGTTCGGCGGCCTGCGCCTTCAGCCGGTCGCGATACGCCTCGCCCTCATGCGCTACCAGATGCGGATGGGTCGCGCCCAGTACGACGTAGAGCGCGTCGGGGTGCGATGCGGCGACGGTCGGCATCGCCTCGATCATCGTTTCGATCCCCTTGTTCGGGGCAAGCAGGCCGAAGGTCAGGATGACCGGGCGATCGGTCCAGCCGAAGCGGCCCTTCATCGATCCGGGTTCGACGAACGGGCGGTCGTGGACGCCGTGCGGGATCGTCACGATCTTGCGCGCGTCGGTGCCATGGACGCGCATCAGGATCTCGCGGCCCTTGTCGGCCATCACGATCACCTTCGCGGCGCGGCGCAGCAACGCTTCGAGCACGCGACGCTCGTCGGCATTGGGATGTTCGAGGATGGTGTGCAGCGTGATGACGACGGGGACGTTCACCCGGTCGAGCAACGCGACGATATGTTCGCCCGCCGACCCGCCATAGATGCCGTATTCGTGCTGCACCCACACCGCCTGCGCACCGCTCGCCTCGATCCGGCGGGCGGCGTCGAGATAGGCGATGCGATCGTCCTGCGCGATGGCATGGGTGACTTCGGGCGGATAGGCATAGGCGCCGGGGCGGTCGTCCATCGCATAGACGTCGACGGCAAGATCGGGGTAACGATCGCGCAGCGCATTGAACGTGTCGGTGGTGAAGGTCGCGAGCCCGCACTTGCGAGGCAGGAAATTACCGATCAGCGCGATGCGATCGAGCGATTCCGAGGCGACCGTCCGGTCCATCTGCGTTCCTTTTGTGGCGTTGCGGGAACGACCGGCAAAGCGCGGTGTCCGCAAATGGAAACATTTCGACACGCTGAATGGTTGCAATAATTGTGCAGTGCGACACGATTCGCGTGGCGAGTTGCCCCGGGCGTGCGACGATCAGCCGCGCCCGCGATATCCCGGCACGTCCTGATCGGGAATCCATACCGCCCGGGGCGGTTCGCCCGATTGCCAGAACACGTCGATCGGGATGCCGCCCCGCGGATACCAATAGCCGCCGATGCGCAGCCACACCGGCCGCATCTCCGCGACCAGCCGCTCGGCGATGCCGACGGTGCAATCCTCGTGGAACGCGGCGTGGTTGCGGAAGCTGCCGAGGAACAGCTTCAGCGATTTCGATTCGACGATCGTCGCGGCCGGTACGTAATCGATCACCAGATGCGCGAAATCGGGCTGGCCGGTGACCGGGCAGAGCGAGGTGAATTCGGGCGCGGTGAAGCGCACCAGATAGGGCGAGGCGCGCGGATTGGGAACATAATCGAGTTCGGCGGCTTCCGGAGTTGCGGGAAGCGGGCTGGCCTGGCCAAGGAATTTCGGGTCCATGGCCCCCATGTAGAAGGGACGGCGCACGAATGGAACGGGTGCTGATCCCGGTGCTGGGCGATCAATTGTCGCCGGGACTGTCGTCGCTGGCCGATGCCGACCCCGAACACACGACGATCCTGATGATGGAGGTGGTCGAGGAAGCGACCTATGTCCGCCATCATCCCAGGAAGATCGCGTTCCTGTTCGCCGCGATGCGCCATCATGCCGCGGCGCTCAGCGAAAAGGGCTGGAGCGTGGATTATGTCCGGCTGGACGATCCCGACAATGCCGGCAGCTTCACCGCCGAGGTCGCGCGCGCGGTCGAGCGCCATGATCCGAGCCGGATCGTCGTCACCGAAGCCGGCGAATGGCGCGTACAGGCGATGCTGGACGCGTGGGAGACGCTCTTCGGCATACCGGTGTCGATCCGCCCCGACACCCGGTTCCTGTGTTCGCACGACCGCTTCACCCAGTGGGCCGACGACCGGCGCGAGCTGCGCATGGAATTCTTCTACCGCGAGATGCGGCGCGAGACCGGGCTGCTGATGGACGGGGACAAGCCGGTCGGGGGCAAGTGGAATTTCGACCACGACAACCGCAAGCCGGCCACGCGCGACCTGCTGATGCCCCGCCCGCTGTCGTTCAAGCCGGACGACGTGACGCAGGAGGTGCTGGCGCTGGTCGGCGAACGGTTCGGGCACCATGCCGGGACGCTCGACGGGTTCGACTTCGCGGTGACGCGCAAGGACGCCCTGCGCCAGCAGCGCGCGTTCCTCGCCCATGCCCTGCCCGGTTTCGGCGACAATCAGGACGCGATGCTGACCGACGAGCCGTATCTGTGGCACGCGGTCCTCTCCCCCTACATCAATGCCGGGCTGCTCGATCCGATCGACCTGTGTCGTGCGGTCGAGAAGGAATATGCCACGGGCAAGGTGCCGATCAACGCGGCGGAAGGCTTCATCCGCCAGATCATCGGCTGGCGCGAGTTCGTGCGCGGCATCTACTGGCGCGAGGGGCCGGACTATGTGACGCGCAACTTCCTGAACGCGAAGCGCGACCTGCCGGGCTTCTACTGGACCGGCGAGACCGACATGCACTGCCTTTCGCAGGCGATCGGGCAGACGCTGTCGAACGCCTATGCCCATCATATCCAGCGGTTGATGGTGACCGGCAATTTCGCGCTGCTGATCGGTGCCGAGCCGCAGCAGGTGCACCGCTGGTATCTGGAGGTCTATGCCGACGCCTATGAATGGGTCGAGCTGCCCAACACGCTGGGGATGAGCCAGTTCGGCGATGGCGGGCTGCTGGGGTCGAAACCCTATGCGTCGTCGGGCGCTTATATCGACCGGATGTCGGATTATTGCGGGCATTGCCGCTACGACGTGAAGCAGCGCACCGGGCCCGATGCATGTCCGTTCAATGCGTTGTACTGGGACTTCCTCGTCCGCAATCGCGGGAAGTTCGGCAACAATCCGCGGATGGCGATGCCGTACCGGACGTGGGACAAGATGGCCGGGGATACGCAGCGCGAATTGCGTGGGCAGGCGAAGGGGTTCCTGAAGGCGCTGGACGAATTGCCGCGGTACGAAGGGTGAGTTCACCCCCCTTCGTCATTCCCGCGAAGGCGGGAATCCATAGCCGCAACGCTCACCGCTCCAGCCGAAAGGCCGGCGCATATGGATTCCCGCCTCCGCGGGAATGACGAACGACAGCTGCCGTCAGGCGGCGAAGCACAACCCGGCGCTTGACCCTCGGGTGGCGCGGCCTAAGCCTTGCCCCATGCAATCGCTCGTCTCCACCGCATGGCTCGCCGACCGGCTCGGCACCCCCGGGCTGATCGTCCTCGATGCGACCTTCGTTCCCGTCCAGCCCGATCCGCCGCGCGACGAGGCCGCCGAATATCGCAGCGGTCATATTCCCCGCGCGCGTTTCCTCGACCTGCGGGCGCTGTCGACCGGGCAGGCGACGTCGCTGCCCGCCGCCGACAAGCTGGCCGGGCGGCTGGGGGCGATCGGGGTGGGCGACGATGCGCAGGTCGTGCTGTACGACAACTCGCCGCACCATAGCGCGGCGCGGGCATGGTGGCTGCTGCGCCGGTTCGCGCGCGGACTGCCGGTCGCCATTCTAGATGGCGGTTTCGCCCGATGGCGGGCCGAGGGGCGGCCGGTGGAGGCCGGCGTCGATCGGCCGACACCGACCCGCTTCGGCGCCGATCCCGACCTTGCCGCCGTCCGGACCAGGGCGATGGTGCTGGCGGCCCTCGACAAGGACGGGGCGCAGCTGGTCGATGCACGATCGCCGGCGCGGTTCGACGGCAGCGAGGCCGATCCGCGCGGGCTGCCGTCGGGGCATATTCCGGGGAGCATCAACCTGCATTACGCGCGCTTCTTCCGCGACGACGGGACGTGGCGGTCGCCCGGGGAACTGGCGGCGCTGTTCGCGGCTGCGGGCGTCGATCTCGACCGGCCGGTCACGACGACCTGCGGGTCGGGCATCACCGCGGCGATCCCCGCCTTCGCGCTGCACCTGCTCGGCCGCGATGCCGCGCTGTACGACGGCAGCTGGGGCGAATGGGCCGCCGATCCGCAGACGCCGAAGGTGACGGCATGAGCGCGTCCGACACGCCGCGATCGCCCGCGACCCGCGTCGTCACCGGCGGGCGGCGCGACGCATGGACCGCGGGCGTGGTCAACGTCCCCGTCTGGCGCGCGTCGACGATCCTGTACGACGACGTCGCCGCGCTGCGTGCGGCGGCCGGCGCGGACACGCATCACAAGCTGTATTACGGCCGGCGCGGCACGCCGACGCAATGGTCGCTGGCCGAGGCGCTGACCGAACTGGAGCCGGGGGCGGAGGGCACGCTGCTCTATCCGTCGGGGGTGGCGGCGATCACCACCGCGCTGCTCGCCTTCCTGAAGCCCGGCGATCACCTGTTGCTGCCCGACAGCGCCTATGACCCGACGCGGGCGTTCGCGCTGGGGATGCTGCGCACCATCGGGGTGACGACGACGCTGTACGATCCGGTGATCGGCGCGGGCATCGCCGGGTTGATGACCCCGGCGACCAGAGTGCTGTTCCTCGAAAGCCCCGGCAGCCTCACCTTCGAGGTGCAGGACGTGCCGGCGATGACGCGGATCGCGCGCGAACGCGGCATCACCACGATCCTCGACAATACGTGGGCGACGCCGCTGCTGTTCCCGGCGATGGCGCACGGTGTCGATGTGACGATCATGGCCTGTACCAAATATGTCGTCGGCCATTCGGACGCGATGTTGGGATCGGCGACGGCGGTCGCGTCGCACTGGCAGGCCTTGCGCGACGCGACCTATCAGCTGGGGCAGCATGTCGGCCCGGACGATGCCGCATTGGGCGCGCGGGGGCTGCGCACCATGGCGGTGCGGCTGAAGCAGCATGGCGAATCGTCGATCCGCATCGCGAAGTGGCTGGCCGGACAGGACGGCGTCGCGCGGGTGCTGCACCCGGCGCTGCCCGGCTGTCCGGGACACGACATCTTCACGCGCGATTTCCGGGGGAGCGCCGGGCTGTTCGCCTTCGTCCTTGATGGGGGCAGCGATGCGGGGCGCGTCGCGCTGATCGACGGGCTCGACCTGTTCGGCATCGGCTATAGCTGGGGCGGGTTCGAAAGCCTTGCGCTGCCGATCGATCCGCATCGCTATCGCAGCGTCACCCGCGCCGAACCGGAAGGGCCGATGATCCGGTTGCAGATCGGGCTGGAGGACACCGACGACCTGATCGCCGATCTCGCCGCCGGGCTCGCCTGTTACCGGGCGGCGCGGTGAGCGAGGCCGCCGCATGGCTGGCCGCGCGCGGCCTGCCGGTGGGGGATGGATGGCAGCTGGCCGAGGGCGGCATCGCGTTCGCCCTCGTGCTGCTGTCGCTCGCGCTCGGCTGGTTCGCCGGGCGCTGGGCCGGGCCGCATCTGACCGCGCTGTGGCGCGAGCGGGTGCCCGACCATGCCGTCGGCCTCGCCACGCGGATGTGCGACATCGTCCGCCATCTGGTCGCGGTGCTGGCGCTCGCGCTGGTGGCGCACGGGCGCGACTGGGGGGCGCTGGCCGATATCGTCGTCGGCGTCGCGCTGGGCGCGGCGGTCGCGCGGCTGGCGATGCAGCTCTTGCGCGGGGTGAACCTGACGCGGTGGCTGGCATGGGCGGTCGCCGCCATCCTGTTCGTCGCCGTCCTGTCGGGATCGGTCGGTGGGCTGAAACCGATCACCGCGACGCTCGATGCGATCGGTTTCTCGGTCGGGCGCTGGCGATTGTCGCTGCTGGCGCTGGTCAGCACGCTGCTGACCGCGGTCGTGCTCTACGCCGTGGTCCGCATCGCCAACAAGCTGGTCGAACATGGCGTCGGGCAGGCGAAAGGCCTCGACCCCGCGCAGAAACTGCTGGCGCAGAAGCTGGCGTCGATCGCGGTCATCATCACCGCGTTCTTCTTCGGGATCGACCTGCTCGGCATCGACCTGACGACCTTTGCGATCTTTTCGGGCGGGCTGGGGCTCGCGGTCGGGTTCGGGTTGCAGAAGACGGTCGGCAACCTGATCGCGGGCATCATCCTGTTGATGGACCGGTCGATCAAGCCGGGGGACGTGATCGTCGTCGGCGACAGCTTCGGCTGGGTCAACAAGATCGGGGTGCGCGCGGTGTCGGTCATCACCCGCGACGGCAAGGAACACCTGATCCCCAACGAAAACCTGATGACGCAGGAGGTGGAGAACTGGTCCTTTTCCGACCGCAACGTCCGCATCCGCATCCCGGTGGGGATCGGCTATGAGACCGACCTGCGGCTGGCGCAGAAGCTGATGTTGCAGGCCGCGACCGAAAGCCCGCGCGTGCTGCGCAGCCCGGCGCCCAACGTCTGGCTGATCTCCTACGGCGAATATGCCGTGGAGCACGAGATACTGGCGTGGATCAGCGATCCCGAATCCGGCGTCGGCAATGTGCGGTCCGACGTGCTCAACCGGCTGTGGGACCTGTTCGCGGAGCATGGGATCAGGATTCCGGTGCCGCGGCGGGAGGTGATGTTTCACGACGGGCTGAAGGTGACGAAGGGGTAGACCGTCTGGGGTGACGTATCGAAGCGAGGGGACTACCGGACCCACGCCGCACCCCCTATCTTCCCTCCCGTGACGACCATCACCGCCCGCATCGCCGAGGGCGTCCGCGCCGTTCCCGCCGACCAGTGGGATGCCTGTGCGGGCACGGGCAATCCGTTCCTGTCGCACGCCTTCCTGTCGGCGCTCGAAGAATCGGGCAGCGTCGGCGGCGCGTCCGGCTGGCAACCGCTGCCGATCATCGTCGACGATGCGCATGGCGTGCCGCAAGCGATCGCGCCGGCCTATGCCAAGGGGCACAGCCAGGGCGAATATGTGTTCGACCACGCCTGGGCCGACGCATGGGAGCGTGCCGGGGGCGATTATTACCCGAAGTTGCAGGTCGCGGTGCCGTTTACCCCGGTGCCCGGCCCCCGGCTGCTGCTGCGCGACGCGGCACAGGCGCCCGCGCTGATCGGTGCGATCGAGACGGTGGTGCGACAGAACGGATTGTCGTCGGCCCATGCGACCTTCGTCGACGACGCGCAGCTGGCGGCGTTCCGGGCGGCGGGGTGGCTGGTACGATCGGGTACGCAGTTCCACTGGGCCAATCGCGGCTATGCCGGCTTCGACGATTTCCTGAACGACCTCGCCAGCCGCAAGCGCAAGGCGATCCGCAAGGAACGCGCCGCCGCGCTCGACGGGCTGACGGTCCGCCACCTGACCGGCCGCGCGCTGACCGAGGCGCATTGGGATGCGTTCTGGGCCTTCTATCAGGATACCGGCAACCGCAAATGGGGCCGGCCGTACCTGACGCGGCGGTTCTTTTCGCTGCTGTCGCAGACGATGGCGGACCGGGTGCTGCTGATCCTTGCCGAGCGCGACGGGCGGCCGGTCGCCGGGGCGCTGAACCTGATCGGCGACGATGCGCTGTACGGGCGCTACTGGGGCGCGGTGGAGGAGGTGCCGTTCCTCCATTTCGAGCTGTGCTATTATCAGGCGATCGACGCCGCGATCGCACGGGGATTGCAACGGGTCGAGGCCGGGGCGCAGGGCGAGCACAAGCTGGCGCGCGGCTATGTGCCCGTCCCGACATGGTCGGCGCATTTCCTGCCCGACCCCGGATTTCGTGCAGCGGTCGCCGACTATCTGGAGCGCGAACGGGCGGCGGTCGGACAGGAACAGGCGTTCCTGCAGGAAATGACGCCGTTCCGGCGGGGCTAGATGTTTGATCCCGGCCAACAGGCCGTTTGTGCCGAGTAGGGGCTGAGCTTGTCGAAGACCCGTATCGAAGCACCTGCCCCAAACGGTCCTTCGATACGCCAGTTCGACAAGCTCGATGGCTACTCGGGACGAACGGCAAAGGGGGCGGCTATTTGCGCCCCGGCAGCCCGCCTAGCCCGCCCGGCAACACATCCCCGATGCCGCCGCGCGCTGCGGGGTCGACGTCGAGGCCGAACGCCTGCGCAAACTGGCCCAGCGCGTCGGGGCCGCCGACTTCCGACAGGATCGCCTCGATCTGATGGCGCGACACGCCGCTATGGTCGGCGGCTTCCTGCGCCGGATCGGCATGGCCGGCGAATTTGGCGAGCAGGCCGAGCACCGTCTGCACCTGTTCGGCCGAGATTCCCGCCTTTTCGGCGATGGCGGGCAGGTCGACGCGCCCGGCAAGGTTCAGGGCATTGTTCGACAGGTCCATCAGCGTCTCCTTACCGGATCGTTTGCCGCCATCTGTCGCGACGCGCGGCGGCGGGGCTTTGCGAACGGACGATTGCCCAGATCGCTCCATGTCAGGTCGGGCGGCGGCACGCGGTGGTCGATGCGGAACACCGCGCTGGTGCCGCTGCGCCACACCGGCACCAGCCCCTGTTCGAGCCGGCGGTCGTATTTCGGCGGCCGGATCAGCCAGACATAGTCGAACGCGTCGCGCGGGAACTTGTACAGCGCGCCGGCGATCGGCCGCCAATATTCGCGCGGGCATTTGACGTCGGTGACCAGCTCGGACGGGTCGTGCGAGAAGCCGCGCGCCGCCTTGTACCTCACGGTCAGCAGCTGTCCGCCGGCCATCGACCACTGGTCGTTGGCATAGGCCAGCCGCCGGGTCAGCGCCATGCCGGGCAGGTGCTGCAGCCGGGTCATGCGCCATTCGTTGTAGCACGTCTCGCCCACGAAGGTGACCAGCCGGGCACCGACCGGCACATGGTCGAGCGCCGCCAGCTCGCGATCGTATTCACGGTCGTACAGCCAGAAGCTGGCGGTCGTCGCGCCGATCCGCCCGACGAAGATGGCAAGGCCGATGCCGGCCAGCACCGACGCATGGCGGATCGACGTGCCGGGTTTCGGCCTGAGCGCGATCAGGCAGATGCCGAACAGATACGGGACCAGCCGCATGTCGGCATAGGCCGATCCGAACACGATGCGCGGCAGCAGGATATAGACCGCGATCAGGAACAGCGCCGACAGGCCCAGATTGCGCGAATAGCCGATATTCGGGTCGCGCAACCCCTTGAACAGCACGAGGTAGAAGACCGCGACCGAGGCGAGGTCGTAGAGCTGCCAGCGGTCCCGCAGGGTCATGGTCATCCACAACATCTTCGCGCGCCAGTTGAACCAGTCGGCGGTCTGTCCACCGACATGCCCGCCCGAGCGCCACAGTAGCATCAGCAGCGCCGGTGGTGCCAGCACGAGGCAGTGGAGCCCGGCATGGAAGGCGGCGGCGAGCCAGTTGCGCCGTTTGTCATGTTCGCGGATCAGCTCGGCCGAGGCGGCGAGGACGCCCAGCGTTCCCCAGCCGAAGGTGTGCGTCAGCCACACCAGTCCGGCGATGGGCACGAACACCACCCCGCGCAGCACCAGCCGCCCCTGCCGCCCCAGCCGCAGCCAAAGTGCGAAGGCGTTGAGCGCCAGCGCCATCGACAGCACGAAATTGGCGAAGCCGAAATGGAACGGGAAGCTGTAGACGATCGGCAGCGCGAACAGCGCGGTCGCCGGGATGCGGCCATGCACCTCGCGCGCGATCCACAGCAGCCCGACCGCGGTCAGCGCCGGGATGGTCAGGATGATGAGCTTGACCGCGGGTTCGAGGCCGATCAGCGGTTCGAGCAGCCAGACGAGCAGGTCGACGCCCAGATTGCCGATCAGGCTCCAGTCGAAATTATACCAGTCGTGGAACCACGGTGCCTGTCCGGTGTCCCACAATTGCTGCACGCGGTACCGGCCCATGTGACCGGGCAGGTCGACCATCGGCGGAATATCGGGCCATACCAGCGGCACGACCGCCAGCAGCGCCATCAGCGCGACGAACCACCGCGTCTGCCACCAGTTGAGCCTGTCCCCCTGCATCGGCCGCTTTTAGAGGCGGTCGGTACGATCCGGCAAGCGTTCGCGTAACCGGAAGAACAGCATCGATCCGCCGACGGGAACCGGTTCCAGCCAGTCGGGAACATGGCCGGATTGCAGCGCTTCGACGAGACTGCCGGGGCGATAGGGTTCGAGGACGTTCTCGCGCATGTTCGCGGGACACAGCGCGACATAGTCCACGCCCAACCGCCGCGCCATGGCCGCCGACCGCGCTGGTGGGCTCAGGAAGAAGCGATAGGCCGCCATGTTGCCGTCGTTGTTGCGGTGATAGCCGGCCGCCAGCGCGCGGTGCGGCGTCATCCCGATCAGATAGGAACCGAGGTCGATCGGTGCCGCGACCAGCCCCGCGGGCTGGCGGGCGATCGCCACGAATTGTTCGGCGTTGGTGCAGCGGCGTGCATCGACGCGTGCCGCCTCGATCGGTTTGGCGAGTGCAAGGTCCATCTGCCGTGAAATCGCCAGATAGGTGACGCCCGCGCCCAGCACCCAGAGCATCAGCCGCGCCGCCATCCGTTCGGGTCGTCCCTGCGCCCCGGCGATGGCGACGGCGAAGGGGATCGATCCCAGCCCGGCGAGGATATAGGTGACGCGGATCTGGAGGATCGCCGCGACCGCGCTGATGACCAGCACGATCGCGAAGGCGACCGCCGGGCGCGCGCGCCAGCCGCCGCGCACCGCCTGCATCACCGCCAGCGCGCTGCCGAGCAGCGACAGCGCGCCGTAGGCGAGGATGGTGCCAGGCGTATCCTGTCCGACGAACAGCCCGCGTGCCTCGCTGACGTTGCTCATCCACACCTCCTTCAGAAAGGGGGTGAGCGCGTCGTACGGGCCGGCGAGGCACACCATCGACGTCTGCGACACCGACAGCAGGACGGCGATGCCGACCGCTGCGCCCGCTGCGAGCCGTCGGGGCAGGGTCGGCAGGCGTGCCCCGGCAAGGCCGAGCACGCTCCAGCCCACGCCCAGCGCCAGCGTCGCACGGGTGGAGGCGGGGGTGAAGCCGTCGCACCATTCGCGCGGCCACGCATCGGGGTGCATGAACACCAGCATGAGGCCGGTCGTGCCGGCCAGCGCGATGCCGAAGCCCAGCGCGCGGCGATCCCCGGCGGCGTCGCCGGTCAGCCACAGCCAGCCCAGTGCCGCCATCACCGCGACCAGCTCGGGTGCCGATTCGAGGCCGATGGCGAGGCTGGCCGCCGCGATCACGCCCATCGCCGCGCCGGTCGCGAGCGACGGCCGGCGGACGAGGCCGTCGACCAGCGCGAGCATCAGCACGATCTGCAACGCGTGATGGTCGATCCGGCCGGGGATGAACAGGCTGATCGTCGGAAAGGCGAGTGCGGCCAGGATCACCGCGACCGGCCGCGCGGCAGGGCCGGACAGGCGATGCGCGATCCGGGCGGCGAGCAGCAGGTAGCACAGGAACAGCAGCGCCGGCCACGCGATCACCATCGCCAGCTCGGCGGCATGGGTGCCGAACAGCGGCGTCAGCACGAGGACCATGGCGGCGGGCACGGCATCGGCAAGACGCGACCAGTGCATCGGCGCGCCGCCGGGCGGGCCCAGGCGATATTGCATCAGGTCGTTGAAGCGCTGTCCGCCGATCCAGTCGCGGATCTCGGCGATGCGCATCATGTCGTCATTGTCGGGCAGCCGCAGGAGGCTGAGCGTCGCCCAGTCCTTGATCGTCCACGCGCTCGTCAGCAGTACGGTCAGCCCCAGTGCCAGCAGCAGCACGGACCAGGGGAAACGGGGGTGCGATGCGGCGTTGGCGGGCGTCATGGCCGTCGACATGCCCGGATCATGCTTAATTTCCGGTATAGCGTTAACCGAGTCTTCGTCGTTCGAGGCGAAAACGGTCGCATCAGCCCGCCCGATGGAGCGCCCGATGTCCGCCGTCCGCCTGCCCCTTGCCCCCAGCGACGCCGAGCGCGCCGACCCCGCCGTCGAACTGTCGATCGTCATGCCGTGTCTGAACGAGGCCGAGACGCTGGCGGTGTGCATCAAGAAGGCGAAGGCGTTCCTCGACACGCACGGCATCGCGGGCGAGGTCATCGTGGCCGACAACGGATCGACCGACGGATCGCTGCAGATCGCCAATGCGATGGGCGCGCGGATCGTGGCGATACCGGTGCGCGGCTATGGCGCGGCGCTGGCCGGCGGGATCGCGGCGGCGCGCGGGCGGTTCGTGGCGATGGGGGACGCCGACGACAGCTACGACTTCGGCAGCCTGTTGCCCTTCGTCGAACGGCTGCGCGGCGGTGCCGATCTGGTGATGGGGAACCGGTTCCGGGGCGGGATCGCGCCCGGTGCCATGCCGGTGCTGCACCGCTTCCTCGGTAATCCGGTGCTCAGCCTGCTCGGCCGCGCATTCTTCGGCACGCCGGTCGGCGATTTCCATTGCGGGCTGCGCGCGTTCCGCCGCGACCGCGCGCTGGAACTGGGCCTCACCGCGCCGGGGATGGAATTCGCGAGCGAGATGGTGGTCAAGGCATCGATCGCGCGCCTTGCCATCGTCGAGGTGCCGACGACGCTGGTCCCCGACGGCCGTTCGCGCCCGCCGCACCTGCGCACATGGCGCGACGGGTGGCGGCATCTGCGGTTCCTGCTGCTCTATGCGCCGCGCTTCCTGTTCTTCTACCCCGGCCTCGCGCTGCTGGTCGCCGGGATGCTCGCGACCGCCATTCTCGCGACCGGCGACGTGCGCGTCGGCGGCGTCGAGTTCGGGCCGCACACGATGATCTTCGCGGCGATGGCGGCGATCATTGGCGGGCAGCTGGTCGGGCTGGCGCTGCTGGCGCGCCAGTACGGCATCCTTGCCGGCATGTGGCCCGAAAGCGGGGCGATGCAGCGGATTCGCGGCGCGCTGACCGTCGAGCGCGGCTGCATCGGCGGGGGCGTGCTGCTGCTGGCGGGGCTGGGTGGCGCCGCGGCCTCGACCTGGCTGTGGGCGCAGGCCGGGTTCGGGCCGCTGGTGCCGGGGGAGCTGATGCGGCTGACCATCCCGTCGATGCTGCTCGCCTGCCTTGGCGTACAGGTCGCGGTCACGTCCTTCTTCGCCGCGCTGCTCGACCAGCCGCGCGCACGGTAACGGGCCGGGTCGCCCCGGCCCGTCCGGTCCTTACCGGTCGCGGCGGCCCAGCAGGCGCAGGCGCAGCGCGTTCAGCTTGATGAAGCCCGCCGCGTCGCGCTGGTCGTAGGCGCCCTGATCGTCCTCGAACGTCACGACCTTTTCGCTGTAGAGCGAATTGGGCGAACGCCGGCCGATGACATGGACCCCGCCCTTGTAGAGCTTCAGCCGGACTTCGCCCGACACCTTGAGCTGGCTGTGGTCGATCGCGGCCTGCAGCATCTCGCGCTCCGGCGAGAACCAGAAGCCGTTGTAGAGCAGCTCGGCATAGCGCGGGGCCAGTTCGTCCTTCAGGTGCGCGGCGCCGCGATCCAGCGTGATCTGTTCGATCGCGCGGTGCGCGGCGTGCAGGATCGTGCCGCCCGGCGTCTCGTACATGCCGCGCGACTTCATGCCGACGAAGCGGTTCTCGACCAGGTCGAGCCGGCCGATGCCGTGCGCGCGGCCGAGGTCGTTGAGCTTCGCCAGCAGCGTGGCGGGCGACATCCCCTCGCCATCGATCGCCACCGCGTCGCCGCGCTCGAACGCGACGGTGACGACCTGCGGCGCGTCGGGCGCGTCCTCCGGGCTGACCGTGCGCGAGAACACGTATTCGGGCACCTCGTCCCACGGATCCTCCAGCACCTTGCCCTCGCTGGAGGTGTGCAGGAGGTTCGCATCGGTCGAGAAGGGCGATTCGCCACGCTTGTCCCTGGGCACCGGAATCTGGTGCTGTTCGGCAAAGGCGATCAGCGCGCTGCGGCTGGTCAGGTCCCATTCGCGCCACGGCGCGATCACCTTGATATCGGGTTGCAGCGCGTAATAGCCCAGTTCGAAGCGGACCTGATCGTTGCCCTTGCCGGTCGCGCCATGGCTGACCGCGTCGGCATTCACCTGACGCGCGATCTCGATCTGGCGCTTGGCGATCAGCGGGCGGGCGATCGACGTGCCGAGCAGGTACAGCCCCTCGTACAGGGCGTTCGAGCGCATCATCGGGAACACGAAGTCGCGGACGAATTCCTCGCGCAGGTCGTCGATGAAGATATGCTCGGGCCTGATGCCCATCAGCTCGGCCTTCCTGCGCGCCGGCTCCAGCTCCTCGCCCTGCCCCAGATCGGCGGTGAAGGTCACCACCTCGCACTTATATTCCTGTTGCAGCCATTTCAGGATGACGCTGGTGTCGAGGCCACCCGAATAGGCGAGCACGACGCGGTTGATGGACTCGGCCATGGGGCAGGCTCCTTGATGTGCAACGGTTCGGCGCGCGGTTAGGCGACGCAGCCGCGCCGCGCAAGGACACGCGCTTGCGCTTCGGCATGGGCGATGCGATCCTGTGCCGATCGTCCTCCAGCGGAAAGAAGCTGCCCCGATGTTGTTCGCGCTCCTCGCCCTCGCGTTCCAGACCGCCCCGGCCCCCACGCCGGCCCCGGCGCAGCCGACGCCCGCGCCGGTCGTCGAACCGGCAGCGGATGACGAGGCCGAGTTCTTCGCGATGTTCGACACCGACAAGGACGGCGCGATCGCCAAGGCCGAATTCGACGCGATGAGCCTGAAGATCGACGCGGAGGCGGCAAAGCAGGACCCGTCGCAAAAGGGGCAGGCCGCCGCCGGCCTTGCCACCGCCTTCGCGCTGATGGACCAGAACAAGGACGGCAGGATCACCCGCGAGGAGTTTCGCGCGATCGTGAAGGCGGGGCAGTAGGGGTTCTTTGATCCGCTTGCGCGGATGCGGTGCCGGCCCGCTCCCCCTCCCCGCCACCCAGTCAGGATACGCTGTGGGTTGCGGGGAGGGGGAGCGGGCCGGCACCGCGCCGATCCGGCGCAGCCGGGTCGGCTCCAAGCAGCGTCGTCGCCCCGCCCAGGTCGACCGACACCAGCCGGCTGACGCCGCGTTCGACCATCGTCACGCCGAACAGCCGGTGCATCCGGCTCATCGTCGCGGCATTGTGGGTGACGATCAGGTAGCGGGTGTCGGTATCGGCCGCCATCCGGTCGAGCAGGTCGCAGAACCGGTCGATATTGGCGTCGTCCAGCGGCGCATCGACCTCGTCCAGCACACAGATCGGCGCGGGGTTGGTCAGGAAGAGCGCGAAGATCAGCCCGACGGCGGTCAGCGCCTGTTCGCCGCCCGACAGCAGCGTCAGCGATTGCAGCCGCTTGCCCGGCGGCTGGGCAAGGATTTCGAGGCCCGCCTCCAGCGGATCGTCGGCATCGATCAGTTCGAGCCGAGCCTCACCCCCTTCGAACAGGGCGGCGAACAGCCGGCGGAAATGCGCATCGACCGCCGCGAACGCCGCCAGCAGCCGCTGCCGCCCCTCGCGGTTCAGCGTACCGATCGATCCCCGCAGCCGCTGCACCGCCTCGGCCAGTTCGGCGCGTTCCGCCGCGGTTTCGCCCTGCGCGGCTTCGAGTTCGGCGAGGTCGCTCTCGGCGATCAGGTTGACCGGGCCGATCCGGTCGCGGTCGGCGAGCAGGCGGTCGAAGGCGGCACTCTCCGCCACCGCCTCGCCGACCTCGGCACCGACGAAGCCGATGCGCGGCAGCAGCGGCGGCGGACATTGGAAGCGTTCGCCCGACAGCCGGCCCATCTCCAGCCGGCGCTGTTCCTGCGCCTCGGCCCGGGCGCCGGCCCCGGCGCGCGCCTCGCGGGCGGTGGCAAGGGTTTCGGCAAGGCCGCTGGCCTGTCGCTCGGCGGTGCGCAGGCGCGCGTCGGCGGCCTGTTCGGCGGTGGTGGCGTCGGCGACCTGCTGGCGCAGCGCGCGCAGCGCGCCATCGACCTGCGCCAGTTCGGCGGCGAGTTGCGCGGGGCGGTCCTGCAGCGCGGCGCGATCGGCCGCGATCGTCGCCACCCGGGCGTCGATATCGCCGACCCGCCGGTCGGCGTCGGCGGCGCGCGTTCGCCACGACGCGATCTCCGCCGTTGCGGCGGCATCGCGCTCCCGGTCGCGGGCGCGTGCCGTGTCGAGCGTGGTGCGGGCGGCGCGGGCATCGGCGACCGTTGCCCGCGCCGTGGCGGCATCGGCAGCCAGCGTCGCGACGCGCCCGGCGGTGGCGCTGCGATCGGGGAGGCAGGCGACGGCCGCTTCGGCACGCTCGGCTTCGTCCTCCGCCTCGATCCGGTCGCTGCGGGTGCGCGTCAGCCGCGCCGAGACATCGTCGGCGCGGGCCTGCGCGCGTTCGATCGCGGCGGCGGCGCGATCTTCGGTGCGCAACGCCTCGCGCGCGGTCGCATCGGCTTGGTCGAGCGAGCGGCGGGCTGCGCTCAGCGCCCCGCGCGCCGCGCCGATCGCGGCATCGGCAGCGGCCAAGGCGGCATCGGCGGCATCGCGGCGCGCGAGGCGTGTCGGGCGATCCTGGTGCAGGCTGCGCAGCCGGTTGGCGCGCGCCAGCCGCTCGGCCGCCGCCGCGCCCGATCCGGCGCGGCTGCGCAACCCGTCCCAGCGGCGCATCGCCCCGTCCAGCGTGACCAGCCGTTGCCCGACCGCCAGCGGGGTGCCGTCGTCGCGCTCGACCACCAGCACCTGCGCCAGTCGCCGGGCGAGTGCCGGCGCGGCGACCTGCGCCGACAACCGGCCGACCCCGATCGGCACCGCCGGGCCGTCGTCGGTCGCGGGCGCGCCGTCCCAGTAGCGATCGTCGGCAGGGTCGGTCCCGGCGTCGAGATCGTCGCCGAGCGCGGCGGCCAGTGCCGCCTCGAACCCCGGTTCGACCACCACCGAATCGATGATCCGCGCGCGGCCGGTCCGCCGCAACGCCCGGTCGAGCGCGGCGATCTCCGCATCGATCGCCGCCAGTTCGGCGGCGGCGGTGGCGCGGTCGGCCTGTGCCCGGCCCCGCGCCTCCTGCGCCGCGCGTTCGGCGGCGTCGGCGGTCGCGATCGCCGACCGGGCGGCGTCGGCGGCGGCCAGTGCTTCGCCGCGCTTCGCCGCTGCGGCGTCGCGTTCGGCGGTCAACGGGCCGATCGCGGGCAGCGCCGCCTGTTCGGCCAGCAACCGCGCTTCGTCGCGCTGTACCCGGTCGAGGCGGGACCGCGCCGCGTCGCGCGCGGCGGTGGCGACGCGGGTTTCGGCCAGTTCGGCGGCCTGCCGTGCCAGCGCATCGGCATGGGCGGCATCGGCCTGCGCCGCCGCGCCGGTCACCGCCGCCAGCGCCGTATCGAGCAGCGGCAGGCGCGTCGCGGCATCGGCCAGCGCCGCCGCCAGCGCACGGCGTTCGCCCGCCAGCCGCGCGATGGCGGACGTGGCATCGCCCGCCAGTGTCGCCTCGCGCGCGCGATCCTCGGCCAGCCGCGCGGCCTGCGTCGTCAGGTCGGTCAGGCGGCGGGTGGCGGCCTGCGCCTGTGCCTGCAACCGTTCGCGTGCATGGCCGGCGTCGCTGGCGCGTTGCCGCAGGTCCTGCGCGGCGGCACGCGCGGCGGCGAGTGCCTGCGTCGCCGCGGCCTGTTCGGCGATGGCGGCACCCTGTGCCGCGCCGTGATCGGCCACCGCCGCGTCGGCCGCCTTCGCCTCGGCCCGTGCCCGGTCCCCGGCCGCGGCGGCGTCGCGCCAGCGGGCGAAGATCGCCCGCGCTTCCGCCACGCGGATCGCATCGGTCAGTTCGCGGTAGCGCGCGGCGACCCGCGCCTGTCGCCTGAGCGTCGCGGCGCGGGCGTCCTGTTCCTGCGCCATCTCGCCCAGCCGGTCGAGATTGGCCTCGGTCGCGCGCAGTTTCGATTCGGCATCGCGGCGGCGGACGTGCAGCCCGGCGATGCCGGCGGCTTCCTCCAGCATCGCGCGGCGTTCGGCGGGGCGGGCGGCGATGACCGCGCCGATCCGGTTCTGGCTGACCAGCGCGGGCGAATGTGCGCCGGTCGCGGCATCGGCGAACAGCAGCGACACGTCCTTCGCCCGCACGTCGCGGCCGTTGATGCGATAGGCGGAGCCCGCGCCGCGTTCGATCCGGCGGACGATCTCCACCTCGTCGCCTGCCGCATCCTCGGCGAGGATCGCGACCTCGGCGAAGTCGCGCTGCGGGCGGGTTTCGGTGCCGGCGAAGATGACGTCGTCCATGCCGGCGCCGCGCAGCGACTTCGCGCTGTTCTCGCCCATGGTCCAGCGCAGCGCCTCGAGCAGGTTCGACTTGCCGCAGCCATTGGGGCCGACGACCCCGGTCAGGCCCGCCTCGATCACGAGGTCGGCGGGGTCGACGAAGCTCTTGAACCCGCTGAGCCGCAGTCGCCGGAGCGTCAGCCCCGGCGTGGCGAGGTCGGCCGCGTCCCCGTCCGCGGCCATGGGGTCAGGCGCCGGCGCCCTTGAGCGCCGCTTCGATCTGCGCCCAGGTGACGGCGTTCTCGACGCGCTCGCCGTTGATGAGGAAGGTCGGGGTGCCGGTGACGGTCGCGCCGCCCTCTTCGGTGATCTTGACCACCTGTTGCAGCAGCTTCTGGTCGGCAAGGCACTGGCGCGCCTTCGCCTCGGGCACGCCGCGCTGCTTGACGAAATCGACGAAGCCCGCCGCTTCGGCCCAGCCGGTCACCGCCTGCAACGGCGGGATCGACTGGAGCCGCGCCTGTTCGGCCTGCGGGATCGCCTGCATCCGGTCCAGCGTCGCCAGCTGGTCCTGGTACATCGCCTCCAGCAGCGGGAAGAAGGTCGCCGTGCCGTTGCAGCGGCCGAGCACCGCGGCGGCGAGATCGGGGGCGCCGTGGACCGCGAAGTCGCGGAATTCGAAGCTGACCTTGCCGGTCGAGACATAGTTGGCGATCAGCGGTTCGTTGCCCTCGCGCGCGAACGCGCCGCAGGTCGGGCAGGTGCGCGAGCCGTATTCGACCAGCTTGACCGCGGCATCGGGGTTGCCGATGCGATAGCCGCCCTCGGGCGTCACGGCGACCATGTCGGTCCATTTCTGTCCGGCGGGGGCGGCGACGTTGGCGACCGGCGCGGCGGCGCTGCCATTGGCGCCGCTATCGCCGCCGCCACAGGCCGTCAGCAGGCCGAGCGCGATCAGGGGGAGTGCGAGACGCATGGGATAGACTCTCTGTTGCGAAGGATCAGGAGGCGGTCAGGAGCGGCTTGAGCGTCGCCCAGTCATGGGCGGCGACCTTCTTGCCGTTCACTTCGAAGGCGGGCGTGCCGTCGACCCCGGCGGCCTGCGCCGCCCCGGCGATGGCGATCGCGCGCTTCTGTCCGGCTTCGTCGTTCAGGCAGCGGGTCATCTGCGCATCGTCGACGCCGTGGCCGCGCAGCAGCGCGCGCAGCCCGGTGGCGTCGGCCAGCTGTTCCAGCCGCTTGCCGATCGTCGCGGTCGGCTGCTGCGCGGGCGGCGTCGCGGCGAAGGCCTCGGCCTTGTCGAGCATCGCCTTTTGCTGCGCGAAGATCGCGTCGTGCGCGGCTAGGAACCGGTTCGGCCCGCCGCAGCGCGCCAGCACCACCGCCGTCAGGTCCAGCGCGTCGCGCGGCAGCGTGCGATATTCGACCCGCACCTTGCCCGAACGGATCAGCGCGGTCAGTTCGGGCTTCGCCTCGCGCGCGAAGGTGGCGCAATGCGAACAGGTATAGCTGGCCCATTCGACCAGCTGCACCCGCGCCATCGGGTTGCCGACCGACACGCCGCCGCCCGGCAGCATCGCGACCGTGTTGGTCCAGTTGCGGGCGGGCTGCGCCTTGGCCGGCGGCATGCCGAACAGCGCGAACAGGAACGAAACGACGAGGATGACGATACGCATCAGCGGACCTTGCCCAGGATCGGAATGGCAGGAGGAGGCGGTGCGGCGACCGCGCCCGCCAGCGCGGTGAGCACCGCGCGCAGTTCGGGGTCGGCGATGTCGCGCAGGCTGTCGTGCATGTCGGCGGGCAGCGGCGGCGGTTCGCGCCGGACCGGCGCCACGCGCCGCGCGCGCACCTCGCCATGGCGGAACTGCAACCGGGCGACCGCCGGATAGCCGAAGAAGCGGTTGACCCGCTCGACGATCTCGGGCGCGATATGCTGCATCATCGTGCCGTGCGCGCCCGACACGATCAGCGTCAGCGTGCCGTCGCCGCGCTTGCCCGGCGGGAAGCGGATCGATTCGGGGGCGGAGACGCGGGCGAAGCGTTCGCCGACGATCTCGCCCCAGCGGCTGACCACTGCCGACTGCACGAAACCGAACTTGCGGAACGCCGCGCCGCCGATGTCGGGCAGCAGTTCGGCGACGGCGCGCGCGCCGCCACGGCGGCGGGGTTCGGGAATCGTCGTATGGGGGCGGGGACGCGTCGTCATTGTCGGCACTCCATGCCATAGAGCCGGCGTGGACGCCAAGCATCTCTCTGTCGCCGAACGGTTGCTCGACTGGTACGACCGCAACCACCGCAGCCTGCCGTGGCGCAGCCCGCCGGGCACGCCCGCGCCCGATCCGTACCGGGTGTGGCTGTCGGAGGTGATGCTGCAACAGACGCAGGTCGCGAGCGTCCGTCCCTATTTCGACGAATGGACCGCGCGCTGGCCGTCGTTCGCCGCGCTGGCGGCGGCCGACGATGCCGACGTGATGGCGGCGTGGGCGGGGCTTGGCTATTATGCGCGGGCGCGCAACCTGCTGGCCTGCGCCCGGATCGTCGCGGCGCGGGGCGCCCTGCCCGATACCGAAGGCGAGTTGCGCCGGCTGCCCGGCATCGGCGACTATACCGCCGCCGCCATCGCCGCGATCGCGTTCGGGCGGCGGGCGGTGGTGGTCGACGCCAATGTCGAACGCGTCGTGTCGCGCCTGTTCGCGGTTGAACATCCGCAACCCGACGCCCGCCCAACAATCCGCACCGCCACCGACACGATCACGCCGGACGAGCGGGCAGGCGATTTCGCGCAGGCGATGATGGATCTGGGGTCGATGGTCTGCACCGCGCGATCACCGCGCTGCCTGTTGTGTCCGCTGCGCGACGGCTGTTCCGCCTACACGATCGGCACGCCTGACGCGTTTCCAGTAAAGCCGGCGAAGAAGGCGAAGCCGCGGCGCCATGGGACGTTGTTCTGGGCAGAACGCGACGGACGCGTGCTGCTGGTCCGGCGTCCGGACAAGGGGCTGCTGGGCGGTATGCGCGCGCTGCCGACCGGGCCGTGGGTCGAACAGGCGCCGGGGGTGCAAGGCGCGCCGTTCGCCGCGGACTGGCGTACCGTCGGCGTCGTTCGCCACGGCTTCACCCATTTCGATCTTGCCTGCACCGTCATGGTGGCGGATGCAGCGGACGACACCGCGCCGGGCGAATGGTGGCCGGTCGCGGATATCGCCGCCGCTGGGCTGCCGACGCTGTTTGCGCGGGCGATATCGGTCGTGGAGGGAATGCGATGACGAAGCCTGGCAGGATGCGGAATGTCCTGGGCCTGACGACGGCGCTGCTGCTGGTGCAACCGGCGACATTGTGGGCACAGGCCGCGCCGCCGCGCGCGCCGGCCCGCCCGGCGACGCGGACGCTGCCGGCGACCGATGCGATGGTGCGCAGCTATGTCACGCAAAAGAAGGTGCCGGGCATGGTCGTGGTCGTCGGCGGCCCCGACTGGACCAGCGCGGATGCCGCCGGCCGACTCGGCACCGAAGTGACCGCGGCACCGGCGACCGTCGATTCGCTGTGGCGCGTCTATTCGATGACCAAGCCGATCACTGGCATGGCGGCGATGATGCTGGTAGAGGACGGCAAGCTGAAGCTCGACCAGCCGGTCAGCGACTTCATCCCCGGCTTCAAGTCGATGCAGGTGCTGACCGACCCCGACACCAGCCTTGCCAGTCGTCCGGCGACGAAACCGGTCACGGTGCGCAACCTGCTGACCCATACCGCGGGCCTCGGCTACAGCATCGTCACCAAGGGGCCGCTGCTCAAGGAGTATGAGCGGCTGGGCATCGTCCCCGCCGCGGTCAATGCGCAGGCCGAGGTCGCGATGGCGCAGGCCCGGCCGAAGTCGCTGAAGGAATTCGCCGACCGCGTCGCCACGCTGCCGCTGATCGCCGAGCCGGGGACGAAATGGAGCTATTCGATCGGGCTGGACGTGGTGGGCCGGGTGATCGAGGTGGCGTCGGGTATGTCGTTTGAACGCTTCTTGCAGACGCGGATGTTCAACCCGCTGGGCATGACGTCGACCTATTGGACGGTGCCGCAATCGGAAAAGGGGCGGTTCGCGACCAATTACGCGTGGGCAGGCGACAATCTGGTGCCCGTGGATCCGGCGGCGACGTCGGTGTGGCTGTCGCCGCCCAGCTTTCCCTATGGCGGGGCGGGGCTGGTCATGTCGGCCGGCGATTACGACCGTTTCCTGCACATGCTGCAAAATGGCGGGACGCTGGACGGCAGGCGGGTGATGAAGCCCGAGACGGTTGCGCTGGGCATGTCGAACCTGCTGCCCGCCGGTGTCACCTTCGGCGGGGTCGATGGCGCGACCGGCGGACAGGCCGGGCCGAAGATGGGCTTCGGCGCGGGCGGTTCGGTCTATCTCGAAACGCTGCCCGGACGGCCGGCCAGGGGCACCTATGGCTGGGGCGGCGCGGCCGGCACCGTCGGGTTCGTCGATCCGGTGCGGCAGCTGCGCGGCACGGTGATGGTAAATTACTTTCCCGCCGACAGATATCCGCTGCGCGAGGATCTGGTGAAGGCACTGGCCAGCGACCTGGCGCAGCCGCTGCGATGATCGGGTTCACCGGCGCGGCGCTGGTGCGCGCCGATCACGAGCGCGACGATCCGGCCGCGTTCGCGCGAGCGCTGGCCGATCCGGCGGCGCGGCTCCTGTCGCTCGCCGGGCTCGAACCGCCGGTGGCCGGGGACGGATCGCTGGTGCTCGTCCCCATGGACCCGGCGCGCGGCGATGCGCTGCTGCTCGGCTATCTGGATGGCGCACCGCTGTTCGCGATCGGTGACGGCGTGGCGACCGCCCCGGCGATGCGGTCGCCGACGCTGATGACCGCGCTGGCGGCGATGCCCGCGGCCGATGCCGCGCTGTACGGCGTCGCACGCAGCCTGATCGACTGGCACGCGCGCCACGGCTTCTGCGCGCGCTGCGGCACGCGCAGCGTGGTCGATCGCGCGGGATGGGCCCGGTCGTGTCCGGGGTGCGATGCGCAGCATTTCCCGCGGACCGACCCGGTGGTCATCATGGCGGTGGAACATGGCGACCGGGTGCTGCTGGGGCGGCAGCCGGGCTGGCCGCAGGGCCGCTATTCGGCGCTGGCCGGGTTCGTCGAGGTCGGCGAATCGATCGAGGAAGCGGTCGCGCGCGAGGTGATGGAGGAAGCGGGCGTGCCGGTCGGCACGGTACGCTATGTCGCCAGCCAGCCCTGGCCGTTTCCGTCGCAGCTGATGATCGCGTGTATCGCCACGGCGGGGCACGACACGTTGCGGATCGACACGACCGAGCTGGAGGATGCGTTCTGGGCGACGCGCGACGAGGTCCGCGCGGCGCTGTCGGGCGAAACGGGGCGGTTCATCGCGCCGCCGGCGCATGCGATCGCGCGGAGTCTGCTGGTGGCGTGGGTCGATCCGCAATCATCCGTTCGTCCTGAGTAGCCGCTGAGCCTGTCGAAGCGGCGTATCGAAGGACCGCTCGCCAGATGCTTCGATACGGGCTTTCGACAAGCTCAATCCCTACTCAGCACGAACGGGGATGTAGTTTCAGCCCCGCTCCCGCGCCCGTCCGTAGCTGCCCAGCAGCCGCACCCATTTGCTGTGGAAGCGCAGTTCCTCCAGCGCGCGGTCGACAGGCGGTTCGCCGGGGCGTCCCTCGATATCGCAGAAGAATTCGGTCGCGGCGAAGGTGCCGCCGCGCTGGTAGCTTTCCAGCTTCGTCATGTTGACGCCGTTGGTCGCGAAACCGCCCATCGCCTTGTAGAGCGCGGCGGGCACGTTCTTCACCTCGAACACCAGCGTCGTCATGCACGGGCCGGCGGGCGGTTCGGGCGGCGCGGCGCGGGCCAGCACCACGAAGCGCGTCGTATTGTGGTCGGCATCGGCGATGTCGTCAGCCAGCAGTCGCAGCCCGTAGAGTCCGGCCGCGGCGGGCGGGGCCAGCGCCGCGACGCCCGGGTCGCCCATCGCCGCCACCGATGCCGCAGCACCCGCCGTGTCGGGGTGCGCCACCGGCTCGATCCCGCGGGCGCTGAGCCAGTGGCGGCACTGGCCCAGCGCCTGTTCGTGGCTCATCGCCTGGCGAATGCCCTCGACCGGGCCCAGCCCCATCAGCGCGTGGCGGATCGGCAGGAAATGTTCGCCGGTGATGACCAGCCCCGATTCGGGCAGCAGGAAATGGATGTCGGCGACGCGGCCGTGCAGCGAATTCTCGATCGGGATGATCGCGCAGTCGGCCTGTCCGGCGCGCACCGCATCGATCGCATCGGCGAAACCGAAACAGGGCAGCGGCAGCGCGTCGGGGAACGCCTGCACCAGCGCGACGTGCGAATTGGCGCCGGGTGCGCCCTGGAACGCGACCGCGCGATGGGGGGCGCGTGCGGCGTCTTCGATCATCCGCGCCACCAGCGGGCGCGCCGGAGCGGCATATTTGTGCATGGGGGTCGGCGATTATCGGTCCGGGCCCCAAGCGGCAAGCCTGTCTTGCCAGTATCGGAAGCCGCCTCTAAGCATGGCCCCAAACAAAACCATCTTAGGTGAGACGGCTCAGGGCATGGACGACCGGACGAACACCATCGCAGGTTGGGTATTGGCCGGTTGCGCCGCCGCCCTCGGACTGGGCATCGCCAGCGGAATGGTGTTCCATTCCGGCGCCCCCGAAAAGCCGGGCTACCCGGTCGAGGGTGCCGCCGAAGCCGGCGGCGGCGCGGCGGCGGCCGTGCCGATCGCGACGCTGCTGGCCAGCGCCGACGTGACCAAGGGCGCCGAGGTCTTCAAGAAATGCGCCGCGTGCCACACCGTCAACCAGGGCGGGGCGAACGGCATCGGCCCGAACCTGTGGGGCGTGCTGGGCAAGAAGCACGGCCATATCCCCGGCTTCGCCTATTCGAGCGCGCTGACCGGCATCCCGGGCAACTGGGACTTCGACACGATGAACGCGTGGCTGACCAGCCCGCGTAAATATGCATCGGGGACCAAGATGACCTTTGCCGGTCTGGGCAGCGCGGAAGACCGGGCGAACGTGATCGCCTATCTCAATGCGCAGGGTTCGAACCTGCCGCTCCCGACCGCACCTGCCGCCGGCGCGGAACCCGCCGCCGGTGCCGAGGCGGCGACGGCGGCCGAGGGCAATGTCGCCGAAGGGGCGACCGCCAACACCGCCGACGTGGTGAACGCCGCGACCCCGGCCTCGGGCGCACCGTCGGTCGATCCGGCGGCGGCGGAACAGGCGGCGAAGAAGGGCGAGTGATTTCGCGGGCCTGACGTCGCGTCGCGTCCGGTGACTGGATTCGCGCGAAGGCGCGATGCGGCGAAGAAGAAGGCGAAAGTTGGATTTCGCGCGGAGGCGCGGAGGCGCAGAGAGGTGGCGTTCGCTGCCACCTTGCCTTGCGATCGGCAGACATCTGTACCCGGCTGCGTCGAAGACAAGGCCGCTGGCGCGGACAAGGTTGCAACGGGCGCAACCTCTCCGCGCCTCCGCGCCTCCGCGCGACCAACTCCTTCTGAGCCTTGGCTACGACGCATCGCCATTCGGCAATCGGGTGAACGACAGCTTCACCCCGGGCGTGACCGGGGGGTTCTGCTTTCCAGAGTTTAATCCATCCCGATTGAAACGGGCGTCACTCCAGCGAAGGCTGGAATCTCCCGGTGGTAGCGCACAGCAGGCGCCGATGGAGACCCCAGCCTTCGCTGGGGTGACGGTTCCATACGGATGGATTGAACGCTGACGCCGTTGAGAGGAAGCGGGACCTGGGGCCGATCGACATTCAGGCCGTACCCCCGCGCAGGCGGGGGGCCAGAGTAACGGCAGGGCGACATTCGTGGCTCTGGACCCCCGCCTGCGCGGGGGTACGCGATGTTCGTCCAATGCGTTTCGCCCCGCGATAGCTGGACCCCCGCCTGCGCTGGGGTACGTGAACCAGAAAGGCTCCTGATCCTGCTGGATGGCGCTCCAATTCGCTGAATGTCGATCGGTCCTGAATCATGTCGGCGATGACGGAAGAAGCGGATCGTCCGGGCGCAAACGCCGATGGTCCGCGGGGACGGCTGAACGTAGATCTGCCCTCGCGACAGGCGGGCGGCGGACGGCAACCGCTGCGCGTCTGTGCGCCCTTGCGTGAAAACGGTCTTCGTTCCGGCGCGACCCGACGGTCAGGCGCCGACCGGCTCCAGCCCGAGCATCCGCGCCACATCGTCGAACCCGTGCGCGATCTCGGTCACGCCCAGCGCGCGCAGGCGGTCGTCATGGCCGATCCCGCAATGGCTGCCCGCGCACAGCCCGATGACGCGCGCGCCCGAGGCGACCGCACCGGTGACGCCGACCGGTGAATCCTCGAGGATCGCGCAGCGTTCGATCGGTACGCCCAGACGGGCGGCACCGTAGCGGTACAGGTCGGGCGCGGGCTTGCCGTTCGCGACATGCTCCTTGCCGCTGTAGATATGGTCGCCGAACGCATCGCGCAGCCCGAGATGGTCGAGATGCGTCGCGATCCAGTGCGTCGTGCTGGACGACACGATCGCGCGCGGCAGGCCGGCGGGAAGCGAACGGACGAAGGCGATCGCGCCGGCCACCGCCGCGACGCCCTCTTCCAGCACCCGTGCATCCTCGATCGCGCGCGATTCGTGGAATCCGTCGGGGATCGGCCCGCCGACCCAGCGTTCGATCGCCTGCGTGAAGTGCGTGCCCGACAGCCCCATGAAATTGGCCATCGAATCGGCGGCGCTGGTGGGGTGGCCGGCTGCGGTCAGGAACTCGGCGATCTGGCGGTTGCCGGCGAATTCGCTTTCCAGCAGCACGCCGTCGAAATCGAACAACAGGGCGAGGGGTCGGGTCATGGTCTCTTCCTTATCAGCCGCGCGCGCCGAACAGCGCCGATCCGACGCGGACATGGGTGGCGCCGAGCGTCACGGCGGTTTCGAAATCGTCCGACATGCCCATGCTGAGCCCGGACAGCCCATGGTCGCGCGCCAGCCTGGCGGTCAGCGCGAAATAGGGGGCGGCGTCGAGGCCGGCGGGCGGCACGCACATCAGCCCGGCGATCGGCAGCCCGGCGGCCTGCGCCTCGGCGAGCAGGGCGGGCAGGTCGGAAATGGCGCAGCCGCCCTTTTGCGGTTCCTCGCCGATATCGACCTGGATGAAGCAGGCGGGGGCGCGGCCGACCTTTTCGACCGCCTTGGCCAGCGCCGCGACCAGCGACGGGCGGTCGACCGAATGGATCGCGTCGAACAGCCGCACGGCATCCTCGGCCTTGTTCGACTGAAGCTGTCCGACGAGGTGCAGTTCGATGCCCGGCGTCGCATCCATCAGCGCGGGCCATTTCGCCTGCGCTTCCTGTACGCGATTCTCGCCGAACACGCGCTGTCCGGCGTCGATGAGCGGCTGGATGGCGGCGGCGTCGTGCGTCTTGCTGACCGCGATCAGCGTGGTCGCCCCCCGGTCGCGGCGCGCGATCGATTCGGCATGGGCGATCCGGTCGCGCAGGGCGGCAAGCGTGTCGGTTTTGGTCATCGCGCGCGCTATAGAGGCGGGCATGGATCGCCGCCACCCTTTGCCGCATCGCTGGCTGATGACCGACGAGCGGCTCGGTGCGCGGTTGCCGGCGATCGTCGCCGCGCTGCCGCGGGGCAGCGGGATCGTGTTCCGCCATTATGCCACGCCGCCGCCGGCGCGCCGGGCGCTGTTCGACCGGGTCCGGCGGATCGCGCGGGCGCGCGGCCATGTGCTGCTGGTCGCCGGACCGCCGCTGCGCGGGGGCGATGGCGTGCATGGGCGGGACGCGCGGCGCGGGCGGGGGCTGGCGACGCGGCCGGTCCATTCGATCGCCGAACGGATCGCCGCCGAACGCGCGGGGGTCGATGCGATCTTCGTTTCGCCGGTGTTCGCCACCGCTTCGCATCCCGGCGCGCGGAGCCTTGGCCGGGTGCGGTTCGGCGTGCTGGTGCGCGGATGCCGGGTGCCGGTGATCGCACTGGGCGGCATGACCGGTCCGCGCGCCCGCGCGCTGCGACCGTTCGGCATCGCCGGCTGGGCGGCGATCGACGCGTGGGCGCCGCACGGTCGCGCCTGACGGAACGTCGTCCGGTTCCGTCCGTTCACGGTCCAAAGGGGGAAAAGACATGGACAGCAACGCGCAGCGACCGACGCCCGGCTATGGCCGGGTCGCGGCGATGACGGTAATGGTGGTGGCGATCGTCGGCACCGGATTCCTCCTGATTACCATGATGCGCCTCGTGCTGCTGGTATTCGCCGCGACGGTGCTCGCGGTGCTGTTCAGCGCGGTCGCGAATCGCATTCAGCGCTGGACGAAGCTGCCGCGCGGCCTCGCGCTCGCGCTGTCGGTCGTGCTGTTGCTGGGCACGGTGATCGGCATCTTCTTCGGTTTCGGCGCGCAGCTGGTCGAACAGTTCGACACGATCCGCCAGCAGATCCCGGCGGCGTTGCAGGCGATCCAGCGGCAGCTGGACGGCTGGGGGCTGGGCGAACCGGCGCGCGATCTGCTCTCGCAGGGCAGCAGCGACCTGTCGACGATCATGTCGCGCGCGGGCACCTATGTCCTGTCGATCGGGTCGGGGCTGTCGGATGCAGTGCTGGTCCTGGTCGGCGCGATCTTCCTCGCGGCCGATCCCGAACTCTACCGCCGCGGTCTGGTGAAGCTGGTGCCGCCGCCGGCCGAGCCGGTGGCGCGACAGGCGGTCGACGATGCCGCCGGCGGCCTGCGCGGCTGGATGAAGGGGGAGGCGGTGGCGATCGTCGTCGTCGCGGTGCTGACCGGCGGCGGGCTGTGGCTGCTGGGCGTGCCGGCCGCGATCGGGCTGGGGCTGATCGCCGGGCTGATGGACATCGTGCCGTTCGTCGGGCCGATCATCGCCGGCGTGCCCGCGGTGATGCTGGCGTTCACCCAGTCGCCTTCCACCGCGCTGTGGACGATCGTGCTGTTCCTGATCGTACAGCAGATCCAGGGCAATATCCTGCAGCCGATCGTGCAGAAGCATGCGGTCGACGTGCCGCCCGCGGTGCTGCTGTTCTCGGTCATCGGCATGGGGCTGTTGTTCGGGTTCATCGGCGTGCTGCTGGCGGCGCCGCTGACCATCGTCATGTTCGTGCTGGTGCAGCGCATCTACGTCCAGCACCTGCTGGGTCGCGACATCACCGTCGCAACCGACAAGGCCGATCAGGAATGACGCGTCCATAGCAGGCGCGCGCGCGGCGTATCGGGCACGGGGCGCCAGCGGGCGGCGACGAAGGCACGGGCGATCGCGGCGAGTTTTTCCGCCTTCGACGTCGTCTGCCGCGTGTCCCATGCGGCGGGACCGGCGGTGGCGACCTTGCGCGCGATGCCGCCATAGATGTCGGCGGCAGCCAGTACCGCCCATGCCGAGCGCCACGGCAGCCGCGCCGCACCGACGCGCGCGCTGTCCTCGTGGAGCGCGGCCCGCGCCGCCATCCGCCGGGCCAGCACCGCTACCCGGTCCGGTGTCGCCATCGGATCGGCCGGGTCGATACCCTGTTCGACCAGCCAGTCGCGCGGCAGGTAGCAGCGGCCCGCGCCGGCATCCTCGGCCACGTCGCGCGCGATATTGGCGAGCTGGAACGCCAGCCCCAGATCGCAGGCGCGGTCGAGCGTGTCGGTGTCGTGCGCCGGCACCCCCATCACCACCGCCATCAGCCCGCCGACCGCGCCGGCGACGTGATAGCAATATTGGTAGAGATCGGCCTCGGTCACCGGTTGCCAGCCATCGGCGTCGAGCTGGAACCCGTCGATCACGTCATGCACGAGCGCCGGCGGCAGCCCGACCTCGGCCGCGACCACGCCCAGCGCGTCGAACGCCGGATCGCCGGTCGGCTCGCCCGCCAGCGCCTGCGCGGTGCGCGACCGGATCAGCGCCAGCCGGTCTTGCGCATCGTCGACCCGCTGCATCCCGTGGCCCAGATCCTGCCCGTCGGCGAGGTCGTCGCACGCCCGGCACCACGCATAGAGCAGCCATGCGCGTTCGCGGGTCTGGCGGTCGAACAGCTTGCTCGCCGCCGCGAAACTTTTCGATCCGCGCGCGATGGTGTCGCGGGCGTGCGCGACGAGGTCGGCGCGGGGCGGGATCAAAGGTCGGTAGCGGCCATGTGGATGATCGCCTGCACCGGCCTATGCGCCGCCATCCTGTCGAGCAGCATGTCGAGCGTATCGGCGATCAGCAGGATGTCGCGGTGCATGGGGCGCATGAACCCGACCTCGGCCATCTTGTCGACGAACGCGATCAGGTGGTCGTAATAGCCCGCGGTGTTGAGCAGCCCGACGGGCTTGGCATGATAGCCGAGCTGCGCCCAGCTCATCGCCTCCCACAACTCATCCATCGTGCCGGTCCCGCCGGGAATGGTGACGAAGCCGTCGGACAGGTCGGTGAACGCCTGCTTGCGCTGATGCATCGTGTCGACGACGTGCAGTTCGGTGAGGCCCCGGTGCGCGGCCTCCGCCTTCACCAGCGCGGTCGGGATCACGCCGATCACCTCGCCCCCGGCCTCGATCGCGCCATCGGCGACCGCGCCCATCAGCCCCAGCCTGCCGCCGCCATAGACGACGCCGATGCCGCGTTCGGCAAGGGCACGGCCGACGGCGCGGGCGGAATCGATATAGACGGGATCGGCGGGGGTCGCGGACCCGCAATAGATGGCCAGACGCTTCATTTTTCAATCAACACTTCGAAAGGGCAAGCGGCCAACATGATGCCATGCATTACGGTTTCCGGAATAATTGGCTTATAAGACGAGTAAGAAGGGGATAAATCAACCAAAATTGATCCATCGGCGCGATACTTGACGAGGGTTGTAGTTTTTGCCTGCTCTTCATTGCAATTTATAAAGATTAATGCCTTTGCCTCTCGCGCAGGCTCATTCCTAACTGCACTGTAATCCGTTTTTACCCAGACTTTAATTGCGTCTCGATCTAATGTTCCAGTGGCACGTTTGATCGTATCTGTGTCGATATACCAAATAGAACCATCCGTGCCGGATGTAGCTTTAGTCCAGCTTGTGGCAGAAGCGGGCGCGCTGATTAGACAATGCATCGCTAGAACACCAACAACCACGATCTTTTTCACTGTTCCCCCCCCAGCATCAACCCGGCCGTCGCCTTCGCACTGCCGACCACGCCCGGGATCCCCGCGCCCGGATGCGTACCCGCCCCCACCACGTACAGGTTCGGGATATCGTCGTCGCGGTTGTGCGCGCGGAAATAGGCGCTCTGCGTCAGGATCGGCTCCAGCGAGAAGGCCGAGCCGTGATAGGCATTCAGGTCGTGGGTGAAGTCGCTCGGCATATAGCTGAACTTCGTCACGATCCGTTCGTGGATGTCGGGAATCAGCCGGCGGCCGACCTCGTCGAGGATGCGCTTTTCGAGGATCGGGCCGATCTGGTCCCAGTCGACCGGGAACTTGCCGGTGTGGGGAACCGGGCACAGCGCGTAGAAGGTCGAATGGCCTTCGGGCGCCATCGACGGATCGGTGACGGTCGGATGGTGGAGATAGAGCGAGAAGTCCTCCGACAGCACGCCATGGTCGTAGATGTCGGCCAGCAGCCCCTTATAGCGCGGGCCGAACAGGATCATGTGGTGCGGGATGCCCGGCCACGTGCCCTTGATGCCGAAATGGACGACGAACAGCGATGGCGAGAAGCGCTTCTTCTCCAGCTTCTGCGCCCGGCGCTGGCCGCTGCGCGATCCGGACAGCAGGTCGCGATAGCTGTGGACGATATCGGCGTTGGTCGCGACCATGTCGGCGCCGATCACCACCCCGCTTTTGGTCGTGACGCCGGTCGCGCGGTCGCCCAGCGTGTCGATGCTCCTGACCGGATCGCCCAGCGTGATCGTGCCGCCCAGCTTCTCGAACAGGCGCACCAGCCCCGCGACCAGCTTGTTGGTGCCGCCCTGCGCGAACCACACGCCGCCGTCGCGCTCCAGCTTGTGGATCAGCGCATAGATGCTGCTGGTCTTCATCGGATCGCCGCCGACCAGCAGGGTGTGGAACGACAGCGCCTGCCGCAGCTTCTCGTTCTTCACGAACGACGACACGATCGAATAGACCGAGCGCCACGCCTGATACTTCGCCAGCGCCGGCGCGGCTTTTATCATCGAGGCGAAGTCGAGGAACGGCACATGGCCGAGCTTCACATAGCCTTCCTCGTACACGCCCGCCGAATATTCGAGGAAGCGGGCATAGCCGGCAAGGTCGCCGGGATCGAGCTTGGCGATCTCCGACCGCAGCAGCGTGTCGTCGTTGGTATAGTCGAAATTCGTGCCGTCGGGCCAGTTGAGCCGGTAGAAGGGCGACACCGCTTCCAGCGTCACGTCATCGGCCATGTCGCGGCCGGTCAGCTGCCACAATTCCTGCAATGCTTCGGGCGCGGTGATGACGGTGGGGCCGGCGTCGAAGACGAAGCCGTCGCGTTCCCAGTAATAGGCCCGGCCGCCGGGCTTGTCGCGCCCTTCGACCAGGGTGGTCTGTACGCCGGCCGACTGCAGCCGGATGGCGAGCGCGAGGCCACCGAACCCTGCGCCGATAACGACTGCCGTCTTCACGCCCGTCTCCCCATCAAGGCCCGTATCGCCCGGCCGACCGGCACCGGCGGTTTGCCGATCAATACCCGTGCCTGATCGAACAGGACCGATTGTCCCGCATAGAAGCGCCCGATCAGCCCCGCGTCCAGCCGGTAGAAGCGTTCGAGCACGCGGTAGCGTTCCGCCGGTTCCGCCGCACGGAACAACATCGTCGCCAGCATCCGGTAGAAGCGCCGCTTCTTCCACAGCGACGCGGCGAAGTCATGCGTCAGCGTGTGCAGCGCCCCGCCGCTCCAGTCGCCGGCATCGGCGACCAGATGCGCCAGCCGCACCGCGTCGGGCAGCGAATAGCCGGTCAGCGGATGGAACAGCCCTGCGCGCATCCCGCCCTTCGCCACGCGGTTGCCGCCCGATCGCCAATAGGCTTCGAAATCGCCGCCCATCGCGACCGGCAGCACGCCGGTCTCGCTGCGCCCGACCGACGCCGCGTCCCACCCCTGCGCCGCGGCATAGGCGGAGATGCGCGCGGCCAGCGCCTGCGTATCGAGGTCTGGGGTGTCGCTGTAATAGGTATCCTCGACGAACAGCGTCGATGCGTCGAACGGCAGCGTGTAGACGAAGCGATAGCCGTCGATCTGTTCGACCGATCCGTCCATCACGATCGGGCGTTCGACGCCGTGGGGATAGGCGGTGCGCAGCTCCATCCCCATGAATTTCTGCCAGCCGAGGTCGAGATGCGCCACGTCGCCGGGACCGCGGCAGTCGATCACGCCCTGCGCCTCGACCCGGTCGCCATCGGCAAGCACCACCGCGGTCGGGCTGGTGCCGAGCACCCGCGTCGACGGCATCAGCGATTCGGGCGACAGGCTCTGGCGCAGCACGGTGTCGAGCCGTTCCGAGGTGATCGAATAATAGCTGGTGTCGAGCGTGCGGGTGAGCGCGGGAAAGGCGACGTCGTAGCCGCGCCAGCCATGCGCGACCAGCGGCGCCACCAGCGCACGGTGCGCATCCGACACGTCGCTGCCGAAGAACGACCAGACATGGTTGCCGCCGAACTGCGCCGCGCCGTCGATCAGGCGGATGCGCGCATCGGGCCGCCGCTTCGCCGCCGCCAGCGCGATCAGCGCGCCGGACAATCCCCCGCCGACGATGGCGAGGTCGCATTGATGGATGGTGGGCATCGGCCCGCCCTAGGGGAGCGGGACGGCAGTAGCAACGCCACGACTCACATCCTCCCCGGCACGGGGAGGGGGACCGTCGCCGAAGGCGATGGTGGAGGGGGATCGCCCCATAGCGCAGCCACATCGTATGCGGACGCCCCCTCCACCATCCTGCGGATGGTCCCCCACCCCGTGCCGGGGAGGATTTCCTGTCATCCGGACACGCAATCCGCTACACGACCGCCATGTCGATCCCGCTGGCCATCCTGCTGTCCGCCGTGGCGATGACGCTGATCGTGGGCGTACGCTATCTGCTCGCCTCGGCCGGCTTCGCCTTTGCCACGCGCGCGCGGCATCCCGGGCTGTACCGCGGCCTCGATGCGCAGATCGCGAAGGAAATCCGCTGGTCGCTGCTGTCCGCCGCGATCTACGGCATTCCCGCCGGTATCGTCGCATGGGGGTGGCAGCATCGCGGCTGGACGCAAATCTATGCGCAGATCGACGCATATCCGCTGTGGTATCTGCCGCTGTCGGTGCTGTTGTACCTGTTCGCGCACGACAGCTGGTTCTACTGGACGCATCGCTGGATGCACCGGCCGAAATGGTTCCGGATCGCCCATGCCGTCCACCATGCCAGCCGCCCGCCCACCGCATGGGCGGCGATGGCGTTCCACCCGATCGAGGCGCTGACCGGCGCTGTGGTAATTCCGCTACTGGTTTTCGTGATTCCGATCCACATCGGCGCACTGGCATTGGTGCTGACGATCATGACGGTTATGGGCGTTACGAACCACATGGGGTGGGAGATGTTCCCCCGGTTCATGTGGGCGGGGCGATTGGGCGGCTGGCTGATTACCGCCAGCCATCATCAGAGGCATCATGAACGCTATGGCTGCAACTTCGGACTGTACTTCCGTTTCTGGGACCGGGTGTGCGGCACCGACGGCGGGCTCGGCGACTTCGAAAAGGAACGCGCGCGCCTGGCGCGTCGGACGGCGCGCGGGCATGGCGGCGCTGGTGCTGGCGACGCTGCCGGGGGCCATGCCGACGGGCACGCTTGACGTCCGGGTCAGCGACCTGCGTTCGACAAAGGGCGTGATCCGCCTGTGCCTGACCGCCGATCCCAAGAATTTTCCGGGCTGCACCGACGATCGCAACGCCGTGACCCGCACCTTCGCCGCAGGGGATCGCGGTGTGCGTATCGCCGGGCTGGGGCGCGGCGATTATGCCGTGTCGATCATCCACGACGAAAACAACAATGCGAAGCTCGACACCTTTGCCGGCATCCCGCGCGAAGGCTTCGGCTTCTCGCGCAATCCTGCGATCCGCTTCGGGCCCCCCAAGTTCAGCGCGGCCGAGTTTCCGCTGGCAGGTGATGTAACGATGCAACAGGTGCGGATTCGCTACCTGCTGTAGTTTTCCATACGGACCGAAGCGTTCGGGACAGCGTTACGCTCCAGCAACATTCATCCGGAGCCACGCCCTTGCGCGCCATTCTCGCCGCCATCCTCGCCACGACCTTCGCCACGCCCGCCCTTGCCCAGGACGCGACGGGGCCGGCGGTGCCCGCGTCAGCGGTTCCCAATGAAGATACCGGCGGCGATTTCTACGTCGTCGGCCTGGGTGCCGCCGTGCTGCCCGATTACGAAGGGTCGGACGATTACAGCTTCTCGCCGGTCCCCGCCGCGACGGGACGCGTGTCGGGGTTCAACTTCCTGCTGGCCGGCAACCGCGCCAGCGTCGACCTGATCCGCGACGGCGTCGGCCCCACCTGGGACATCCAGGCCGGACCGATCGCGGTCGTCGGCCTCAACCGCAACTCGACCAGGGGCATCGATGACGCGCAGGTCCGCGCGCTCGGCACCGTCGGCACCGCGATCGAACTGGGCGGCTATGTCGGCATCGGCAAGACCGGCGTCATCACGTCGCAGTTCGACCGCCTCTCGGTCTCGCTCAGCTATCGCAAGGATGTCGCCGGCGGCCACAAGTCGACCGTCCTCGCCCCGACGATCAACTATGTCACCCCGCTCAGCCTGCGCGCGATCGCCGGGGTGTTCGTATCGGCCGAGCGGGTCGGCGAAGGCTATGCCGACCGGTATTTCTCGGTAAATCAGGCGCAGTCGCTGGCCAGCGGCCTGCCGATCTACAACGCGCGCAGCGGGTGGAAGAACTGGACGCTGGGCGCGCTGGCGGGTCATTCGATCAGCGGCGACCTGCGCTCGGGCTGGCAGCTGTTCGGCACGGTCGTCTATCGCAAAATGCTCAACGACTTCGCCGACAGCCCGCTCGTCGCGCGCAACGGGTCGAGCAACCAGTGGCTGGGTGCGGTCGGGGTCGCCTACAGCTTCTGAACGAGCGTCGGGATCAGCGCGCCAGCCGTCCGTCGGTCGTCGCGCTCTCCTCGAACGCGAACAGCACCTTCGGGTCGGGCAGGTCGTGCTCGCGCGCGATCGCGTCCGGCGCGATCCGCGCGACGACATGGGCGAGCGCGGCGATCCGTGCCGGTTTTTTGCTGTCGGCGCGGATGCAGTGCCATGGCGACAGCGCGGTATGCGTGCGCGACAGCATCCGGTCGCGCGCGGCGGAATAATCGTCCCAGCGTTCCTGCGCCACCGCGTCGAGGTCCGATACCTTCAGCTGCTTGAGCGGATCGGTCCGCCGCGCATCCAGCCGGTCCTTCTGCTCCTTGCGCGAGATGTCGAGCCACAGCTTGACCAGCCGGATACCGCTTTCGATCAGCATCCGTTCGAAATCGGGGGCATCGCGCAGAAACGCTTCCTGCTCGGCCGCGGTCGAAAACCCCATGACCGTCTCCACCCCGGCGCGATTGTACCACGACCGGTTGAGGATCACGAGCTCGCCCGCCGCGGGCAAGTGCGCGACATAGCGCTGGAAATACCATTGCGACCGTTCGCGGTCGGACGGCTTGGGCAGCGCCACGACGCGGGTCGCGCGCGTCCAGATATGCTCGACCATCCGCTTGATCGTGCCGTCCTTGCCCGCCCCATCGCGTCCTTCGAGCAGGATCACCACCCGCTCGCCACTCTCCGCCGCCGCGATCTGGGTCTGCACGAGCGCCAGCTGCAAGGCCTGCAGCCGCAATTCATAGACGTCTTTCTTCATCCCCGGCAGCATGACACGCAAGATGCGCGGCCGGAAGCGATTTGAAGATTCGGCGGATGGTATCGGAACGACGGTCCCGGCGACGAAGCGCGCCGGGAAAATGGTGCCCCACGGGGGACGAAACCGGGCACTCAGATCATTGGCAAATTTCGCTCCGCCCCAGCTAAGTTCGGCAGCGGGTAACAGATATCGCTGTGAGGGCAGCTACGGCGAGCGAATTAATCTGGTGAGAACCGGCCAGCGCCTCGAGCGTGATTGGCGATCGTTTGTCCCTATACCGCTTGATCCCGAGCCCGATCATTTCAGATCGGCTGCCCGTACGGCGTTCGAGATGCGATAAACAGCATAATATCGCTTTATGCGTTTAACAGCATAAAGCAATATTATGCGCGTTTGGACATAACATGATTATATGTGAGAAAGCGCATACTACTATCTTATGCGATTTATGGCATATACGCTCGTGGAGGCCGGTATGTTCCAGATCATCAGATCCCCGCTGCAACTGGGAACAGCCATCCGCAACGCCCGCAAGGGGCGGGGATGGACGCAGCACGATCTCTCTGCCCTATCTGGCCTGCGTCAGGAACTCATCTCGAGGATCGAGACAGGCCACGAGGGCACGAAACTTTCGTCGATCCACGCGCTGTTTGCAGTGCTCGACCTCGATCTAGTCGTCGAGGAACGAAACGCTCGCAATACGCAAGGCACCGAGGACATCTTCTGATGCCACGCAGGAGAGCACACGTCCCGCTCGACGTCTTCATCAACAACCGGCTCGTTGGCCATCTGGCCAAGGAGAACGACGGTGCTGTCCGGTTCGGCTACGACAGCCGTTGGCTCGAATGGCAGAATGCCTTCGCTGTCTCGCTGTCCCTGCCGCTGCGACCTACGCCATATGCCGGCGCACCCGTGGCCGCTGTTTTCGACAACCTGCTCCCCGACAATCCCGATATCCGCAGACGGGTTGCCGAGCGGACCGGTGCAGAGGGAACTGACGCATATAGTCTTCTGGAGGAGATCGGTCGGGACTGCGCAGGCGCCATGCAGTTTCTCCATAAAGGCGAACAGCCGAGCGCCCTGAGCGACGTTCAGGGAGAGCGGATTTCGGTCGAGGAAATCGAAAAGATCCTGGCTAATCTCGCACGGGCGCCTCTCGGCATGGATGCCGGGCAGGAATTCCGCATCTCGATTGCCGGAGCGCAGGAGAAGACGGCACTGCTCCACCATCGAGACAGGTGGCTGCGACCCAGAGGCACCACCCCGACCACACACATCCTGAAACCGCAGCTTGGACTAATACCGACCGCGATCGGGCCGATCGACATGGATGCGAGCGTAGACAACGAGCACTACTGCCTGACGCTTCTGGAGGAATTTGGCCTCAAGGTCGCTCAGACCCGCATCGACACGTTTGGGAAGCGCCGGGTCCTCGTGGTCGAGCGTTTCGATCGCCTGTGGCGGGGCGGCGCCGAGCTGCTGCGCCTGCCTCAGGAAGACTGTTGTCAGGCCCTCGGCATTCCGCCTGCCCGCAAGTATCAGAGCGAGGGCGGCCCCAGCGCAGCGAGCATTCTGAAGCTGCTGCAGCAGGCTGACGAACCCGTCAACGATCAGGCGGCGTTCTTCAGGGCCATCATTCTGTTCTGGCTTATCGGGGCGACCGACGGACACGGAAAGAACTTCAGCATCTTTCTCCGCCCTGGCGGTCGATATGCCCTGACGCCCTTCTACGACGTGCTTACCGCACAGCCCGCCTTCGACAAAAGACAGATCCCTCACAGAAGCTTCAGGCTGGCGATGTCGGCCGGAACGAGCCGGAAATACAAGATACTCGACATCTCCGGTCGCCATTTCGTTGAGACCGGTCTCGAAGGAGGAATGGGCCGCGCCATGATCTTCGCTGCAATTCGCGACGTGCTCGACAATGCGGTATCGGCTTCCGAGCGGGCACTTGCTAGGATGCCTGCGGATTTCGCAACCGAGATCCATGAAAGCGTGACGGCAGCCATCAAGGGACGGTTTGCGCAGCTCGAGGGCGGACTCGCGGAGATCTGAACCTTTCCGCAGAAACCGAGGCGACATGGCAAGGCTCTATGAACTGGCGTAGCAAATCGCTGGAGTGCTGGAGGCTGTGGCCAGCCCGAAAGCGCTGCCGGTCGACATGATCAACGAGACGCCAGCCGCGGCAGCGGTCCTCGTGAGGGCAGTGATGGATGCCGGGGCCCGAGCGCATCTATCGCAAGGGCATCGTCATTCCGCTTCATCTGTTAACCGGCATAATACCTCGGTGACAAACCGCGACGGGATATTCTTGCCGTGAAGAAAACGGACCTCATGGCGCGCCCGCGTGAATCCTACGTAAAAAGCCGCCGCGCCTCCCGCAGGTCGCTTGCACTCGGATTGTTTCGCGGCAACCGGCCTTCTTCCATCCCCACAAGGGTCACGACATCGAACTCGCGCCCCTTGGCACTGTGAAGCGTCAAGAGGTTGATGCGGTCGAGGCCTGTACCGATCCCGGCGAACTCTCCGAGCGACAGCCCATCGACGTCCCCTTCGGGGCCGAGCCGAGCGATGAGGCCGTCGAGCACCCGTCGACGATATCTGTATCTGGGTATTTGCCCTTGCCCTCATCGGCGCTGGCGTCGTCGCTGTACTCAACGGCCTGATTTCGGCTTTCTGATGCGCGGGCATCCTTGCCGTAGCGGGCTACCACAGCCGCAATCAGGGTATCCCGGTCTAAGTCAGCCTTCTCCCGCTCATCCACGATCAGGCGACGGGCTGCCTTGGCTATGTCAGCAGAGGAAACATCGATATCACCACCCTCAGCATTCGCATCCATGATCGGAAATAGGGCCTCAGCCTCCATGTCCGTTGTGAATAGCTCATCAGCTACATGGTCCGCTTGCTCTTGCTCCCGTTCCCATCGGGTCCGCTCCCGTTCTATCTGAGCAGGGGACTGGGGAGCTTTCGGCTTGGGGGCAGGCTTGCCAGCTAGGGACCGGGCAGCATCTGCTAGCAGCTTGTCCGTCTCGACAATGTGAGCAGGGCCTCAGCCCGTTCCTTGGGCCGTAGCGACAGCATAAACTCAGCCCGCCCGCCGAAGGCAGACCGTAGCTCGACAGGGATTGCCCGTCGAAAATAGTAGGTGGAACCGCACTTGGCGAGATAGGTACAAATGGCTTTCCGCCCCTGTTACATCTGTAACAGTCGCCTGTAAAAACCGTTGTTTCTCAGCTATTACCCAGGCCTTTCAATAGCCTAGGGTGAATGGTGCCCGGAACCCTCTAAAGCTGGGCACTGTAAGGAATGGGAAATTTCCGTTCCCCTGCCACGGACAGGTAGCATTCGAGCGGCATAAGCAGCAATCCACTGCACCAGGCGCTACCGACCACTCTTTGCCGTTCAGTATATCGTCGAGACTACCGACGTTTGGGCGACCGCCCACCTAGACGGACACCCCGCTGAACATGAGTGCCTCAGCCGCCCTTATGCCAGGCGTTGAATTGCCCCGGGCAGCAGCCAAATCCCTGGTCGGCAACCGCTACGTGAGAGGTCCGCGCGCCTCCGCTTCTTTGATCCAGTTGGTGAGATTTTGGCGGCTCGTCCCCAGCAGTCTTGCAGCCTGGCTTATGCCGCCCTGGGCCTCGTCAAGCGCGCGTTTGATATAATGGCTGGTGAGTTCCGCCTGGACCCGCTTGAGATCGAACGTTTCTCCAAGTGACCGGTCAAGGATGCCGGTTTCGGCAGGCACCCGCGCGGGCAGCAGAGCACTGTGGACGTGCTCGGCGGTGATTACCGCTGCGTCGGTCAGGAAGAGGAGGCGCAGCAGCGTGTTCTGAAGCTCGCGCACGTTGCCCGGCCATCGCTGAGCGAGAAGCAGCGCCCGAGCATCGGCCGACAATAGCCGCGGCGATGCCGCGGCTTCCGTCTCCACGGACATTCGTGCAAGCAGTCGGTCAATGAGAAACGATAGGTCGTCCCCGCGATCACGTAGTGGCGGCACAATCAGCCGAATGACACACAGCCGATAGAACAGGTCTTCCCGAAACCTTCCTGCGATGACCTCATCATGAAGCTCCCGATTGGTGGCGGCAACGATCCGGATGCTCACCTGCTTCGCTCGTGTGGCGCCTACCGGCAACACCTCCCCTTCTTGGAGCGCACGGAGCAGCTTGACTTGCACTGCCAGCGGCAGCTCGCCGATCTCATCGAGGAACAGCGTTCCCCCTCCCGCCGCCTCGAGAAATCCGACATGGTCGGACGTCGCACCGGTGAATGCACCCCTGCGATGCCCGAACAGCAGAGATTCGACGAGCTGCTCTGGCAGGGCTCCACAGTTAACTGTCACCAAGGGTGCGCCGGCGAAGGGCCCCGCCTTGTGGATCGCCTGCGCCAGTAGCTCCTTGCCGACCCCCGACTCGCCCTCAATCAAGACAGGAAGGCTGCTGCGAGCGGCCTTTCGAGCAAGATTGACGACGCGTTCCATCAGCTCGCTGCGGTGGAGAATGGCGTCGAACGCCGCATCAGGGGGCACAGCACCGCGCGCGCGGCGGGCGATCTGTTCGTCGGCGCTGCGCAGCACGTCGGGGAGGATAGTTGCCGCAAGTTGGAACGGCACATCCAGTCGCGAGACAATCCGTTGAGAAGACTCCAGAAAGCTGATCGGCAGCTGATGATAGCGCGTCTTGCCCAGGATCAGCCACGTCGCCGCCATGACCGGCGTTCCTGGTGAGAGGTAGAGCGCTACATCGACAGCGTCGCGTAGCTCGGCCAAATGACCATCCAAGACGCTTGCGACGCCCGCGAAAACTTCCGCAAAGGCGCTGGGGCCTGACAGCGGCACCGGGTGCGTAGTAATAAGAACGTGGGACGCTCTACCCCTCAGCCATGCGGCATAGTCCTCGACGGCGGCAGGCGGTTGATTGGCCAGCAGTAGAGCGCGGTCGAAGTTTTGCGCCTCCAGCGCGGCTCCGATCGGGCCGACGTCGTCGGGCGAACCCTCGCGAGAGGCGGCAAGGTCTGCCAAACCTATCCAGGACACAAGCACCCGCATACCGGCTGGTATGTGCAACGCTGATTGCTTATACGCAAGAAACTTTGCTGTAATTTGAGTGCTGCGCGGTATGTGCAAGGGCGTTTCCAACTTGGCATGGCTTTTGCTGACTACGCTACATGGCCGTGCCCCACGCGTTGAACCGAGCTGCTTCCTCTTTGGAGATGAGAGCGGTACTCCATCGTGGGAGCTGTCTCGGCAGTGGAAATGACAAGGAGCAGATCAAGGACATGGCCGCAGGACACGGCAACTTCGCAGCACTGAGTGAGCGCTGGCCTGCGCTGGCCGCCGCTGGCGCGTTCGCCGATCGGCATGCGGACTCCGAGCCGGTTGCTGCGGCGATCCAGTTGCGGCTGTTTGTCGAACAACTTGTGAAGCAGCTGTATCGGCGGTGGCAGCTGCCGCTGCCCGGTATCGGGTCGAACCTCTTCGATCTGATGAAGGCCGATCTGTTCGCGCGCGCCTTGCCGGAGCCGGTGATTGCTCGCCTGCATGCCTTGCGTCGCTTGGGCAATGATGCAGCCCATGGCGGCGAGCCCAGCGCCGAGCAGGTCCGTCTAGCCGTGCGCCAAGCACATGATGTTGGGCGGCTGTTGCTCGTGCTGGTCGGACAGCTTCCGGCAGACACTCTGCCGGGTTATGATCCCGCGCTGGCCCAGGAGGCCGAGCCCTCCGTCGCGCCCGCGTCAGCACCGCCAGCCGAACTCGAGCCGCTGCCTGCGGCCGAGGCGGTCGCACGTGCGGCCAGTGCAGTAGAGCTGGACGAGGCCGGCACGCGCACCGAGTTGATCGACGGGCTGCTTCTAGAATCGGGTTGGCGGGGTAACGCAATCGGCCGAGAGGTCCCGGTGGGCGCCGAGCGTGCTGATTATGTGCTGTGGGACGAGGACGCTCGCCCCCTTGCTGTTGTTGAGGCCAAGTGCACTGCACGGGACCCGCTCGCTGGCGCGGAACAGGCGCGTCGCTACGCTGACACGCTGGAAATCGCCTATGGGCAGCGGCCGGTGATCTTCCTCACGAATGGCTATGAGCTATGGATCTGGAACGATTCCCCAAACGCGGCTGGGCAGAGCGAAGCAATGCGGCCGGTTTGGGGCTTCTACTCCCGCGGCAGCCTCCGATCCCTGATTGCCCGCAGGGCCGAGGCGCAGCCGATCACGGCGCAGCCGATGCCCACGTCCGTCCACGCTCGCGCATACCAGCAGGAAGCGGTCGCGCGCGTCTCTGAACGGTTCGATAGCGGGCACCGGCGCGCATTAGTCGTGCAAGCAACCGGCACAGGCAAGACCCGCGTCGCCGTTGCCATAACCGAGCGGCTGCTGGCTGCAGGCCAGGCCAAGCGCGTGCTGTTCCTATGCGACCGGCGCGAGCTTCGTAAGCAGGCGCGCGACGCGTTCGCGGCGCTGCTACCTGCCGAGCCGCTTCGGGTTGTCGATGCTCGCCTGCCCGCTGATCCGCCCGAGCGCGTGTTCTTTGCGACCTATCAGGGCATGTACGACCTTTATCGCGCCTTCGATCCCGGCTTCTTCGACCTGATTATCGCCGACGAGTCGCACCGCAGCCTCTACAACGTTTATCGGGAGCTGATCGAGTGGTTCGACGCGCGCGCCGTTGGGCTGACGGCGACGCCGCTCGCCGCCTTGGCGCGGAATACCTTCGAGATGTTCGGCTGCGAGAATGGGCGCCCAACGTTCAGCTATCCACTCGACGAGGCTATCGCGGCCCGGTGGCTGGTCCCCTACGAGGTTTGGGAGGCCTCGACGCGCTTCTCGCGCGAGGGATTGCGCGAAGACATCTTTACCGCAGAGCAAGTGCGCCAGCTCGAGGAGCAAGGCGTCGACGTCCAGAGCCTCGACTATAGTTCAGACGAGCTCGACCGCGCGGTGTTCAACAAGGACACCAACCGTCAAGTGCTCCGCACGCTGGCAGAGAACGGCATCCGCGACGCCAATGGCGCCCAACTCGGCAAGACAATCGTCTTCGCCCGTTCCCAACGGCATGCTGAGCTGCTCCTACGCTTGTGGCTCGAGATGTACCCGCAATTTGGCGACGCGGCGCGCGTGATCACCAGCAGCGTTGAACGCGCCGACGAGCTGCTGGAGCGCTTTAAGGATCCGGCGGACGCCCTGCGCGTCGCCATTTCGGTCGATATGTTGGATACGGGCGTGGACGTGCCGGAGATCGTCAACCTAGTCTTCGCGCGGCCGGTGCGCTCGTTCGTCAAGTTCCACCAGATGATCGGCCGGGGCACCCGTCTCCGCCAGGACCTGTTCGGGCCGGGCAAGGACAAGACGCACTTCCGCATCTTCGATCACTGGGGAAATTTCGAGCGGTTCGGGCAACAGGCCACCGCCGCGACGGCGGACACCGCCGTGCCGCTGCTCACGCGATTGTTCCTCACCCGCGTCGAGCTTCTGCAGGCTGCGCGCTCCGCCGGGAACGCGCAGGCAGAGGCCATCTCCAGTGCGCTGATCGCGAACGATATCGCCGACCTAGACGAGCGCAGCCTGCCAGTTCGCGCGAAGCTGCGGCCCAAGCGGGAGGCGCAAAATCCTGGCCTCTTTGATCGGCTGACCCGTGAGGACGTCGCGCTGCTGCGCGAGGACATCGCCCCACTAATGGCGTGGCGCCCGCTGCCTAATCCCGCTGCCGCACGCTTCGATCTCCAGATCACCGCCGTGCAACGGGCGCGGGTCACTGGCGCGGCGGGTGCTGCCGACCTGGCGGCAGGTGTGCGCGAGCGCCTAGCCGAGCTGCCTGCCAACCTCGCCCAGGTGCAGGCGCAGGCTGCGCTGATCGGCCAAGCCACGACGCTCGCTTGGTGGGACTCGGCAGACACAGCCGCACTGGAGACACTTCGCCGGTCGGTGCGCGAGCTCATGCACCTAGCAGCGCCAGTGACGACCGGCGGGGCTCCTCGCGTTTACGACGTGACCGAGGACGAAGGCGGCCTGCGCCTGTCTCGCCGTGGTTCAGGCGTCAGCGCAGTCGATATGCGCCGATACGAAGCCGAGGTGAACGAGGAGCTGCGGCACCTGTTCGACACCGACCCGGCGCTCCGCCGTCTGCGCGCCGGTGAGCCCGTTGATCAGGCTGACATCGACCGCCTGGTCAAGCTGGCGTTGGTGGGGCGGCCGAGCATCGACATGGCCGTGCTGCGCGAGTTTTATGGCGAGACGGATGGCCTGCGCGCCTTCCTGCGCCAGGCAGTTGGTGTTGACCCGGCCGCCCTTCGCGACCGCTTCGCGGCTTTCGCCGCCGCGCATCCCGGCCTGACAGGCACCCAGCGCCGCTTTCTTCAGCTCCTTGAGGGACAGATCACGAGATACGGCGTGATTGGAGTGCCCGCCCTCTACGAACCCCCTTTTACCACCATCGACCAGGGGGGACTGGACGCGATCTTCCCCTACGAGACTGCTGACGCGGTGGTCGCGCTGATCCAGCCCTTCGCCCCCTTCACTCAGGACAACCTGCAATGAACCCTGCGCTTCGCAGCAACATCGATCGGCTTTGGACCGACTTCTGGACGGGCGGCATCACCAACCCGCTGACCGTGATCGAACAGATCACCTATCTTATCTTCCTTCGTCTGATGGACGCAGCGGAGGCGCGCGGGGAGGCCATCGAGCGGCGCACCGGCCGTGCCTTCAACCACCGCTTTGGCCCCGAGGCACAAGCGATCCGTTGGAGCCGGCTGCGTGAGCTGGGATCGAGCGAGGAGCTAATGCGCCGCCTGCGCGATGAAGCTTTCCCGCACCTGCGAAGCCTCGGCCGTTCCATGGCCGACGCGCAGTTCATGATTCCGAAGCCGAGCCTGGTCAAAACGGCCGTCGAGCTGATCGACCAGCTCCCGCTCACTGGCGGCGACGACAAGGGCGACATTTACGAGTATCTGCTCGGCAAGCTCACCACCGCCGGGATCAACGGTCAGTTTCGCACACCACGGCACATCATCCGCTTCATGGCCGATCTTCTGGAGATCGGCCCGGAGGATCGCGTCGCTGATCCGGCGTGCGGTACTGGAGGTTTCCTCGTTGCGGCGCTGGAGCGTGTTCTGCGCAAGTATAGTTCGGAAAACGGCGAGCATCCGACCGGCGATCTACTGAGTCCGGAACAGTGGGCGCACCTGGGCGGCGATTTCGCCACGGGCTTCGACTTCGACGTGACGATGCTGCGTATCGCGGAGATGAACCTAAAGTTGCATGGGCTGGAAGCGCCGCGCATCCGCTATCAGGACGCGCTGTCCGCAGGCTTCGCGCGCGGCGACAATGCGGCACTGGCATCCGATGCGTTCACCGCGGTGCTGGCTAATCCGCCGTTTAAGGGCAACCTAGACGCCGACGACGTCTCACCCGACCTGTCACGCACGGTGAAGACCCGCAAGACCGAACTGCTGTTCGTCGCGCTGATCCTACGCATGCTGCGCACCGGCGGCCGATCGGCGACGATCGTGCCCGACGGCGTGCTGTTCGGCTCATCCTCCGCGCATCGTGCCTTGCGCGAGCATCTGGTCGAGCGACACCAGCTCGACGGCGTGATCTCGCTCCCGGCGGGCGTGTTCAAGCCCTATGCTGGTGTCTCCACCGCCATCCTGCTGTTCACCAAAGGCGGGCAGACGCACGACGTGTTCTTCTATGATGTCGAGCGCGACGGCTTCAGCCTGGACGACAAGCGCGCGCCCCTATCTGCCGACCAGGACGACTTGCCCGCCGCGCTAGCGGCGTGGCGTGCTCGCGGCAGCGCGGATCTGACCGATCGCACCGCGGCGGGGTTCGTCGTGCCGGCCGAAGAACTGCGAGGCGCCAATTATGACCTCTCGGTCGGCCGCTGGCGCGAGCGGGTGCACGCGGAGGTGACGCACGAGGCGCCCGCCGCGATCCTCGCGCGCATGAAGGCGAACGAGCACGCGATCCTGACGGAGCTGGAAGAGCTCGAGGGGATACTGGCGTGAGCGTGGCGACTTCGTGGAAGACTGAACCTCTTAGCCAAGTGGTTGACTTCATCGGCGGCGGGACGCCGAGCCGGGCCGAGCCCTCTTTTTGGGGCGGCACTATCCCGTGGGCGACCGTCAAGGACTTCAAATCGACATCGCTCACGCGAACGGGCGAAAGCATCACGGAGGAGGGGCTTCGCAGTTCCGCTTCGCGCATCATTAAGCGCGGGACCCTGATAATGCCCACCCGTATGGCACTGGGCAAAGTTGCAGTCGCCGAAATCGACGTTGCCATCAACCAGGACCTTAAGGCGCTGTCGCCCCGTCGGCCGATCAATTCGCGCTTCCTACTGCACGCGCTCCTCGCCCGGCGGTCACAGATCGAGGCGCGTGGAAACGGTGCGACCGTGAAGGGCATCACAATTAGCGATCTTGGGGCTATATCGCTGCACTACCCCGCCGACGAAGCCGAACAGCGTCGGATCGCGGCCATCCTGGACAAGGCGGACGCGATCCGCGCCCGTCGCCGCGCCGCGCTAGCCGACGCCGATAAGTTTATCGCATCTGCATTCGCTCACCTCGTCGGCGAACTGGCGCCAGGCTACGAGCAATGGCCGCTGCGCACCATCGAGCAACTGGCAGAAGACAGGCCCGGCTCTATGCGTACCGGCCCCTTTGGTAGTGACTTGAGGCATTCCGAGTTTACGGACGAGGGCGTCACCGTGCTCGGCATCGACAATGCCGTTCAGAATCACTTTGCCTGGGGCGAGCGACGCTTCATCACAGCCGAGAAGTACCAAAAGCTGCAGCGCTATCGTGTTCTGCCGGGTGACGTGATCGTTACCATCATGGGAACGACGGGACGATCGGCAGTGGTACCCGACAATATACCGGTCGCAATCTCGACCAAGCATCTTGCAACGATCTCGCTCGATCGCGAGCAAGCAGACCCGCATTTCGTCTCTTGGGCACTCCACTCCGCTCCTGCGCTTCGCCGGCAGATCGCCGCAGCGAATAAGGGTGCGATCATGGACGGACTCAACCTGACGATCATACGCGGCCTGAAGATCCGCCGTCCTCCTCTGCCTGTTCAGCAACGCTTTGCCGAATTGGTGCGGCGACACTATGCTCTACTCGAGCAGGCCGGCGATCCAGTGCTGAACGGGGAGGCCCTTTACGCGTCACTTGCCACACGCGCCTTCCGAGGAGAGTTGTAGCATGGCGCGTCTGACCGGCATTACGCTTCGCAATTTCAAGGCGGTGGGCGACGTGCCAATCCACATCGACCTTGCGCCCGTGACCTTGCTCTACGGCCCCAATGGTGCAGGCAAATCGAGCATACTCCACGCGCTTCACTATGCCCGCGAGGTACTGGAGCGCGGCAACCTCGACCCCGATCGTACGCTTGCCGGCGGCACGCTCGACCTCGGCGGCTGGCGCGCCCTCGTCCACCAGCGCGACGCGGGGCGCGACATGGTGCTGGGCTTCGATTTAGCCTTGGACGATCTGGGCGCCAACTTCAACGTGGCCTATAACGACATGGGACCGGCGATCGATCCCGAGCGACTTCAAGCGCCGGACTTTGCGGACGAGGCGTCAGTTGAGCTTACCATTCGTTGGAGCCAGCCACGCGCGGCACCTTACGTCGCCCGGCTCGCTGTTTCAGCCTGGTCGGCGCCGTTTGCGGCCTTGGAGGCTTCGGCCGACGGTCGGAGCGTAGAGCTCACGGACCTTAACGCCGACCATCCGCTGCTGAACGACCCGGACTGGTCGGCACAGGAATCAGAATGGCCCGATGCGCCCGACGGGCATATCCAGACGCTGCTTTTCCCTCGCCGGACGAGCGATGGGGAGACGATCGCTCGCATCGGCGTGCTCAACACGGTTGATGCGCTGCCCCCCGCAGCCGGGTTTGTGGTCGACTGGGACGATCATCCGGTCGCTCCGCCGGACAGCTTCCCACGCGCGTTTCCCCGATCTTATCGCGGCGAAATCGTGCCGGGATCTGAGGAGCGCGGCTTCGTCTATTCCGCCGACATGGGGCGACGCGAACAGCTGGCTGTCGACGAATATCTTAACGCAGTAATGACCGGCGCCGTCAACGCTCTCCGGGAGACGCTGGCCAGCATGGTCGCGATCGGGCCGCTGCGCGAGCTGCCGCCACGCAACTTCTCCGCTCAGCGCTCGCCTGATCCCACTCGTTGGGCGAACGGGCTGGCGGCGTGGGACCGGCTGGCGACGCTCGACGAGGACACCGTGGCAGAAGTTGATGCCTGGATGTCAGGAGTGACCCGCCTCGGTTCAGGGTTCGGCTTACGGGTGGAGCGATTCCGCCGTGTGGCCATGGCCAATCCATTCGCCGAACTGATGGCCCGCGGACTGACACCGCTTGACCTCGGCGACCTGACACGGTTGTGGGAAGATATCCCCGAAGAACGCCGGATCACACTCCGCGACGTGGCGCGCCGCATCGATGTCGAGCCGGCAGAAATCGGAGTGGGAGTGTCTCAGCTGCTGCCAGTGGTCGTCGCGGCGCTTGATCGAAAGGCGAAGTTTGTCGCCGTGGAGCAGCCGGAGCTGCACGTGCACCCACGGCTCCAGACAGGGCTCGGCGATTTGTTCGCTTTTGGCGCCACGCCCCGGGCTGAGCCGAACGACACGGAGGACATCGCCGATCAGCTGTTCGGAACCGCTAACCGAACCTTTCTGATCGAGACGCACAGCGAGCATCTCGCGCTGCGCCTGTTGCGCCGCATCCGCGAGGCCAACGAAGGCGAGACTGATCCCGACGCGCCTACCGTCACACCGACGATGCTGAGCATCAACTATGCTTTGCCGGGTGAGGCGGGTCTCACACTGGTGCGCTTGCGCATTGATGAGACCGGCGAGTTTCTCGACCGCTGGCCACAGGGCTTCTTTGCCGAGCGCGAGGATGAGCTATTCTGATGTTCGAGGTATTTGCGGTCGATCCGGCAACGGTTGCGCGCAGCTGGGACACTTTCCGCGGCACTGTGGGCCGGATGGGCCCAGATGAAGGGCGGCTGATCGCCGACTTTCCCAGTGCGCAGGGTGGACAGAACTGGAGCACGGTCGTGCGCGCCATTACGCGCCAACTTCCCGACGTCGAGCGCAGTCGGATCATGGCCCGCTTGGCTCGTGTTCGCGCAGTCGGTGTGACGCATCGCTATGCCAGGGGAAAAAGCTGGCTAGAAAACGTCATCACCGCGCATGGCCGTGCGGCTTGGCATGCGGTGCTGACTGACGACGTGGCGTGCACATTGCCGGTCACACTGCGGCCTGCTGACGCTGAGGATCGAGAAGGCCTGTTCTCCGTTCCGCACCACGCAATTGTTCCCCGCGAGGCCACCGCCATCGTCGAGACACTCGCGCCGCTGCTACATGTCAGCCGGAGGTTGTTGCTGGTCGATCCGCATTTCATGGATCACGGGATCGCCCGGTGGACACCAATTCCCTCCGCGCTGATCGAGGAGGCGCGCAAGGGGCCGGCTCCCCTGGCGGAAACGATTGTCCACACCGCGGTCGGTCGCGATCGCAATGGAGATGTCCGTCATGGCCGCGGAGAGTGGCGGCAACGGCTCCATCAGGAATTGGCACCACGTCTGCCCCGGAACGTCCGCGTTCGCGTTGTCCGATGGGACCAAGTGGGGAAAGCGGATCCCATGCACGGGCGCTACGTCCTGACGGATCTGGGCGGCGTCCAGATCGATTGGGGGATCGATGAACGCATTGGTGGGCGCACGGATGTGCACCGTCTAACATCCGCAGGTTGGACCGAGAGAATGAATGAGTTTGATCCCGCGTTTGCCGGTGCCCCGTTCGATGATGTGACAGTAACGGCCAGCTAAACTCATTTCACGGCTACAAAAGAAACCGGCGCTCCGCTTCCCATCAACGACCTTCAATCCGACCCAATTTCCGGCTCGGCGAAGATTGATTACCGGTGCCACGCATCTCGCGCGGCTTGAACGTTTGCCGCACGAACCGCGGTCGATGTCGGCGAACGTGCAGGCTCCTCGCCAGTCACCCCGTTTTGAGCCTTCTTGACGGTATTTATCATCGCCGCGCGCGCGCGCGGGGATGCAGGGCGTAATCATGCAGCGCCTTTCGCAAGCGCGCGGAGAGCGTAAGCGTGGCCGGCAGGCCGCCTTGCGGTAGCATTGGCATCCGGGATGCTTGTCGCCTTTGACGAGGGCGCGGACGGTGCGGGAAGTTTTCGGTACGACGACTGGTCATACGAGCACTCGTATGA